>CANKBT010000009.1 GCA_947479995.1 Frankiaceae bacterium
CGCCGCCCGACCTCCTCCGGCGGCGCGGTCGCCCCCCACGTCGCCTCGCCGCGCGTGGCGAACAGGACGTGCACGTCGGCGCCCGAGGCCGCCAGCAGCGCGAGCGTGCCCGCGCAGCCGGCGCTCTCGTCGTCGGGGTGCGCGGCCAGTGCCAGGACGCGCCCGACCCGCGGCAGGCCGACGACCGGGCCGGTGCCGACGAAGGAGGCCAGGGTGTCGAGCAGCGGCCAGGCGCGGTCGGGAACCCGCGGCCGGGCCCTCGCGACCACGCGGGTCACCACGCGCGGGATGGGCACGGGCGGACGCTAGCGCGGGACGCGACCCCTCGGCTCAGGGGTGCCTGCCACGCGCGCGGTCAGTGCGGGAGCGGGAGGACCGGGCACCCGCCGGCCTCAGTCGAGGATCTCGCCGCCCCGGGCCCGAGCAGCACGGCCAGCCGCTCGCGCCACGCCTGGCGCTCGGCCGCCGTCAGCCGGGTCCACCCCTCGACCTCCTCGACGACCCTCAGCGGCGCACGGCTGCGGTAGGAGCGCGTGGGGTTGCCCGGGAAGCGCGTGTCCGTCACGTCCGGGTCGTCCTCGTACGGCCCGGTGGGCTCGACGCGGTAGACGCGCGGCGCGCGCTCGCCCCCCTGCAGCTCGACGGCGAGCTCGGCCGCGAGGCCGGCGCCGTCCACGAGCGCGGTGAAGTAGACGTGCCGCATGACGACCTCGGGCCGGTAGTTGGACGGGCGGCCCGCCGTGAGCAGCTCCCCCGCTCGCAGGTCCGCCGTGGTGCCGTGGAAGAACGGTCCGTCGTCGAGCGCCTCGCGCACCTCGCCCTCCTCCGCCGCGGGAGCAGGCAGTGTCCGCCCTGCCCCGGGTCTTGCCGCAAGCCCCGCCCCCGGCGCTACGGTGAGCTGGCACCCGCAGCGCTAGCGTGCGCCCGGTGACCAGCGCGCCCGACCCGCTGGCGGGCGTCCTGATCGGCGGCCGCGAGCAGGTCGACATCGTGGTCGTCGACGACGACGGCCGGTGGCCGGAGCGCTTCGCCGCCGTGCGCGAGCGGCTGGTCGGCGCACTCGGCGAGCGGGCTCTGCGCGTCGAGCACATCGGCAGCACGGCGGTGCCCGGCCTCGCCGCCAAGCCGCTGCTCGACGTCCTCGTGGTGGTGGCGGACGTCGAGGACGAGGACGCCTACGTGCCGGCGCTCGAGGGCGCCGGCTTCGTGCTGCGCGTGCGCGAGCCGGAGCACCGGATGGTCCGCACGCCCGCGCGCGACGTGCACGTCCACCTGTACGAGCCCGACCACCCGGCGGTCAGGGCCTACCTCGACCTGCGCGACTGGCTGCGGGTCGACGCGGCCGACCGCGCGCTGTACGCGGCGACCAAGCGCCGGCTGGCGGCGCAGGCCTGGAGCGACATGAACGCGTACGCCGACGCCAAGACGGACGTCGTGCAGGCCGTGCTCGGCCGGGCGCGGGCGTGGCGTGCGGGACAGGTCCCCCCGCGCGACTAGACCTCCGCGCGCACCTGCGCCCGCAGCGCCTTGCGGTCGGTCTTGAAGACGCTGGTGAGCGGGATGGCGTCGACGACCCGCACCTCGCGCGGCCGCTTGGCGGCCGAGATGCGCTCGCGGCAGTGCGCGAGCAGCTCCTCCTCGGTGGCGGTGCCGCTGAGCTGCACGAAGGCGACCACCTCCTCCCCGACGGCCGGGTCGGGGCGCCCGACGACGGCCGCCGCGGCGACGGCGGGGTGCTCGAGCAGGGCGTCCTCGACGTCGCGCGGGTAGACGTTGAACCCGTTGCGGATGACGAGGTCCTTGAGCCGGTCGACGACGTAGAGGTAGCCGTCCTCGTCGAGGCGGCCGACGTCGCCGGTGTGCAGCCACCCGTCGCGCAGCGCGTACGCGGTCTCCTCGGGCGCACCCCAGTAGCCCTGCATGAGCACCGGGCCGCGCACGCAGATCTCGCCGTCCTGCCCCGGCGGCAGCGACGAGCCGGGCTCGTCGCCCTCGATGCGCAGCTCGATCGCCGGGATCGGCTTGCCGACCGAGCCCAGGCGCCGCTCCCCCGCCGGCTGCGTGGCGATGAGCGCGCTGGTCTCGGTGCAGCCGTAGCCCTCGCGCACCTCGACGCCGGGCAGCCGCCGCTCGAAGGCGTGGGCGACGTCGAGGGCCAGCGGCGCCCCGCCGCTCGACACCCGCGTCAGCGACGACAGGTCGGCGTCCTCCAGCGGCTGCGCGAGCAGCATCTGGATCATCGACGGGATGAGCGACGCCGTCTGCACGCGGTGCTCGGCGACCAGCGCGACGGCCCCGGCCGGGTCGAACCACCGCATGAGCACGGTGGTCGTCGGCTCCGGCGCGTGCAGCCCCGCGACCGACACGAGCAGCCCGTACGCGTGCGCCAGGGGCAGCGGCACGAGCGTGGTCGTCTCCCCCGGCACGTGGGAGGCGGCCATGGCCGCCGCCCCCGCCGCGTCGAGGGAGGCGTGCGTGAGCACGACGCCCTTGCTCCGGCCGGTCGTGCCGCCGGTGTAGAGCAGCGCCGCGAGGTCGTCGGGGCTGCGCTCCACGAGCGGCAGCTCCTCGGCCCGCTCGAGCTCCTCGAACGGCGTCACGCCCTCGCCGCTGCCGCCGACCACGACGAGCGGCAGGCCCGGGCCGGCGGCGCGCACCTTGTCGAGCCACTCCGGCGTGGTGATCACCGCGACCGCGCCCGAGTCGGTGAGCACGTGGCGCAGCTCGGGCTCGGTGAGCAGGAACAGCACCGGCGTCGGCACCGCCCCGGCCCGCCACAGCGCGGAGTACGCCACCCCGACCTCGGGGCAGTTCGTCATGCAGACGACGACCCGGTCGCCCGGCTGCACGCCGAGCGCGGCCAGGCCGCCGGCCAGGCGGCGCGCCCGCCCGGCCAGCTCGCCCGAGGTGTGCCAGGCGCCCTCGAAGAACAGGCTCGGGCGGTCGCCGAAGCGCGCGAGCAGCTCCTCACCGCGGGCGCCGAGCGTGGTCGAGCCGACCGGGGCGGTCACGTCAGAAGCCGAGCGAGCGGAGCAGGCCCGGGTCGCGCACCGGCACCTCCCACACCGGGCCGGCGCCGTCCGGGTCGATGACCGCGCCGGTGGTGAGGAAGGTCGACACCTGCGCCTGCCCCGGCAGGAAGCCGGCCGGGAAGGCCGGCGACAGCAGGAAGCCGTGCGGGTTGGTGCCGGCCTGCGGCGTGAGGTCGTTGCGGTAGAGCGAGGTGCGGCCGAACAGGTCGCCCGCGGCCAGCAGCGTCGCCGACGTCGGGTTCGGCACCGTCTGGTCGCCGCGCGCCACCTGGAACAGCGCCTCCTCGTCGCGCACGAGCGGGGCGTACGTCTCCGGGCCGCCCGAGCGCTGCAGCCACGTGCTGTCGGCGAGGTAGTCCTGGATCGCCAGCGCCCCGGGCGCCAGCGAGGTCACCGGCGGCTCGCCGGCGAGCGGCATCGACTCGGTGAAGCCGGTGGTGCCGCCGTTGAGCAGGCCGGCGATCTGGAGCGCCTGCGCGGTCAGCGGGCGGAACGACGGCGACAGCCGGGCGATCTCGGAGACGGGCCCCCCGGGCACGTTCAGCACCGCGCGGGTGACGGTGTCGTCGACGCCGGTGAGCATGGTGCCGTAGATGCCGCCGAAGCTCTGGCCGTAGTAGGTCTGGCCGGTCGGGCGCAGCGGCAGCGCGCTCGGCAGCGCCGCGGAGCGCAGCAGCACGCCGACGTCGACGACCGTCTGGCGCAGGCCGTCGCGGCTGCTCACGGCGCCGGCCGCCGACTGCGGCAGCGGCGAGACGCCCTCGGTGGCGCCGATCACGCCGTCGCCCTCGAGGTCGACGCCGCGGCCGTACGCCGGCAGCGTCTGCACGGCGCCGTCGGCGGTGCGCACCTCCCAGGTGCTGCGCGGCCCGTAGCCGTGGCCGACGACGTGCGTGGCGACGGTCGCCAGGCCGCGCGAGGCGTTGGTGGCCGCGGCGAGGAAGACGTCGGCGTCCGAGCGGGTGAAGCCGTGGCCGAAGGCCGCGACCGGCCAGCCGCCGGCGGGCGCGGTGCCCGCCGGGACGATCGCGACGAACGGCAGGCGGACCAGCCCGGTCGGGCGCGGGCCCGCCTCGCGGGTCGGCCGCTGCTCGATGGTGCGGTCCGCGCGCAGCCAGGACGGCGCGAGGTAGGAGCCGAAGGCGTACGACCCGGCACCGGCGGCCGAGGCGTTCGGCACGTCGGTGCGCACCAGGCCGCCGGTCGTGCCGCGGTCCTGCACGTAGGCCAGCGTCGTGCCCTGGGCCGGGACGACGGCGTCGATGCGCAGGCCGCGCTGCGCGGCCGGGAGGTACTGCCGGCCCTGCGCGCTGTCGAGCAGGCGCTCGAGGTCCTGCAGGCCGTCGGTGGCCGACATCGTCGTGAAGGTGCTCACCGTGCGGCCGCGCAGCTGCAGCCGGTACGTCGTGCTCGGGTCGAGCTGGCGCGCCGGGTGGGCGTAGCCGGTGGTGGTCGCGGCGTCGTAGACGACGCGGTCGACGCCGATCGGCGTGCCGGTGCCGTCGGCGCGCACCACGCGCACGTCGCGCATCGCCGCGGCCGGGTCGACCGGCCGGTCGAAGCGCACCGACATGCGCGGGTCGAGGTCGAAGCCGTCGAGCTGCTCGAGCCGCTGCTGCAGCCCGCACACGGGGGCGGCGCTGCACGGCGCGTCGGGCAGGTCGACGCGCAGGCCGGTGAGCTGCCGGCTGTCGGCGACGGTGAGGGCGTTCGTCGGGAAGACCTCGAGGACGCGGGGCGTCGCGGCGGCCGCGGGAGCGGCGGCGACGACGGCCAGCGGTGCGGCGAGGGCGAGGGCTCCGGCTGCGGCGACGGCGGCGCGGCGGAGGGGGGCTGTGCGCAAGGGGTCTCCTGGGTGCGGGGGGACCCCTTGCCTACACCACGCCTGTGATCGCGGTCACTCCGCCCCGCTGCCGGTCGGCGTGCCGTCCAGCGCGGGTGTCCGCTTCGCGACGTTCTCGACCACCGTGCGGGCGACGTCCTGCGCGGTGAGGCCGATCTCGGCCTTCACCTGCGCGACGGAGCCGTGGTCGAGGAAGGCCCGCGGGATGCCGACGTCGCGGGTCGGCACGTCGACGTCGGCGTCGCGCAGCGCCTGCGACACGAGCGCGCCGACGCCGCCGGTGCGGCCGTTGTCCTCGACCGTGACGACCAGGTCGTACGACGCCGCGAGCGCGACGAGCTCGGGCGCGACGGGCACGACCCACCGCGGGTCGACGACGGTGACGCCGATGCCGTGCGCGGCGCACCGCTCGGCCACCTCGAGGCCGAGGCGGGCGCAGGCGCCGACGGCGACGAGCAGCACGGCGTCGCCCGGCTCGCGGCGCAGCACGTCGACCGGGCCGCGGCGCTCGACGGCCGGCAGGTCGTCGCCGACCGCGCCCTTGGGGAAGCGCACGGCGGTCGGGCCGTCGTCGACGGCGACGGCCTCGCGCAGCTCCTCGCGCAGCGTCGCGGCGTCGCGGGGGGCGGCGATGCGCATGCCCGGCACGACCGACAGCAGCGACAGGTCCCACATGCCGTTGTGGCTCGCGCCGTCCGAGCCGGTCACGCCGGCGCGGTCGAGCACGAGCGTGACGGCCTGCCGGTGCAGCGCGACGTCCATGAGGGCCTGGTCGAAGGCCCGGTTGAGGAAGGTCGCGTAGAGGCAGACGACGGGGTGCAGCCCGCCGGCCGACAGGCCCGCGGCCATCGTGAGCGCGTGCTGCTCGGCGATGCCGACGTCGAAGGTGCGCTCCGGGTAGGCCTGGCTGAAGGCCTGCAGCCCGACCGGCTGCAGCATCGCCGCGGTGATGGCGACGAGGTCGGGGCGCTCGCCGCCGAGGGCGAGCAGCTCCTCGCCGAGCACCGACGTCCAGCCGCGCGCCTTGGCGCCGAGCGGCCGGCCGGTGACCGGGTCGATGACGTCGACGGCGTGCATGTTGTCGGCCTCGTCGTCGACCGCCGGCTGGTAGCCGTAGCCCTTGACCGTGACGACGTGCACGATCACCGGCCCGCCGAAGCGCTTCGCGCGCTTGAGCGCCGCCTCGAGCGCCTCGCTGTCGTGGCCGTCGACCGGCCCGATGTACTTCAGGCCGAGGTCCTCGAAGAGCACCTGCGGCTGGAGCAGGTCCTTGAGCCCGCGCTTGAGCCCGTGCAGCGCCTCGAAGACCGGCGCGCCGACCAGGGGCGTGCGCGTGAGCGCAGCCTTCACCGTGTCGAGCGTGCGCTCGTAGTGCGGCGTCGTGCGCAGCGCGGCGAGGTGGTCGGCCAGGCCGCCGATCGTCGGCGAGTAGGACCGCTGGTTGTCGTTGACGACGACGACCACGGGCCGGTCGCCGCTCGCGATGTTGTTGAGCGCCTCCCAGCACATGCCGCCGGTGAGCGCGCCGTCGCCGACGACCGCGACGACGTGGCGGTCCTCGCCGCGGACGGCGTACGCCTTGGACAGGCCATCGGCCCACGACAGCGACGTCGACGCGTGGCTGTTCTCGACGAGGTCGTGCTCGGACTCCGCGCGGCTCGGGTAGCCCGACAGGCCGCCCTGCTGGCGCAGCGTCGCGAAGCCGTCCTGCCGGCCGGTGACGAGCTTGTGCACGTACGCCTGGTGGCCGGTGTCCCAGACCAGGCGGTCGCGCGGCGAGTCGAAGACGCGGTGCAGCGCGAGCGTGAGCTCGACGACGCCGAGGCTCGGCCCGAGGTGGCCGCCGGTGCGCGAGACGGCGTCGACGAGGAAGTCGCGCACCTCGCTGGCCAGCAGGGGCACCTGCTCGGGCGACAGCCGCTTGAGGTCGTCCGGGCCGGAGATCCCCTCGAGCAGCGTCATGACCGGAGTCTACGGCGGCGGGGCGGCCTCCGCCCGCGTCGTGAGGGGCGTCGCAGGCGCGCCGCGTCAGGCGTTGTAGCGCATGATCCGCGCGGTGTACCAGCGGCCGTCCGCGCGGATCGCGTAGCTGCGGTACTCGCACTCGCCGTCCGGCACGCGCATGTCGTGCGTGTAGCCGCCCGTGCGGTAGGCGCCCGAGCCCAGGGCGCCGATCTGGGTCGTGCAGGCGCCGCCCTCGCGCACCTCGCTCGACATCGAGAACGAGTGCACGACCTCGCGCCCGCCGGTCGAGAAGCGCACGCAGTAGCGGTGGTACTGGTCGCGCGTCGCCTGCACGACCACCTGGCCGTACGGCAGCACGTCGGTGCCGTTCTTGAGGCGGTACGCCGTGCGGCGGTCGGGGTCGAGCGGCAGGCTGCACGCCTCCGCGGCCGAGGCCGGCGTCGCGGTCGCGACGACGGTCGCCGGCACGCCGAGCGACAGGCCGAGGGCGGAGGTCAGGAGGGCGGAGGTGAGGCGCATGCCGGCAGCGTGCCGCCTCGGCCGGCGGGCGCGCAGCGGCTCCGGGCGCCGTTCACCCGGTTCCGGCGGTCAGAGCCGCGGCACGAAGCGCTCCCCGCGCAGGGCCGCCTCCACGAGCGCGACCTGCTGCCCGGCGGCGAGCAGGCGGCGCCCCTCGCGGTCGTACGCCGCGACGGCCGCCTCGACGACGTCGGGGCCGACGACGCCGCCCAGGTCGCGCCGCACCGTGCGCAGGCCGGCGCGCGCCGCCTCGACGCCGGCGTGCACGTGCTCGCCGGCGAAGCGGGCCAGCACGACCGGGTGCCGGCGCAGCACCTCGTGGGCGCGGTAGTCCGGCGGGCACAGGTCGTAGAGCCAGGCGACCGCGGTGCGCTCCCAGTCGGGGGCGTGCGGCGGCAGCACCTCGGCCGGCCAGCCGGGCGGCGTGCGGGGGTCGGGCACGGGCCACCTCCTGGTGTCGTCCGCCGGGTCGTCCCGGCGCGCGTCCCGGGTCACGTCAAGTGTCCGCCCCGACGCGCCGACACACCTGTCATGACCGATGGGGTCGCGGGCGCGCTCAGCGCGGAGGACCTGCGTGCGTCCGTGCGCGCCCTGCGCCAGCCGATGGCCGCCAAGCGGGCGCCGGCGCCCCGCGCCTCGGCGTACGGCCGCGCGGCGCTGGCCGCGCCCGACGACGTGCGGCCGCCCGCCGCCCGCGGCGCGCTGGCCGGCCGCTTCCGCACGGCGGAGGCCTCGGCGCTCATGTCCGGCACCGCGCTCGTGCTCGCCGTCGTGCCGGACGCCGGCCCGGTCGACCCGGCGCTGCTCGGCAGCCTGGCCACCGCCGTGCGGGCGGGCGGCACGGCGCTCGTGCTCGGCCCGGACGTGCCCCGCGACGTGCCCGCCGACCGCAGCCGCCCGCTCACCGTGCCGCTGCGCGCCGACGACGCCCTGGCCGACGAGTGGGTGCTGCTCGCCGCCGGGCCCGGCAAGCGCATCGCCTTCGTCGCGCGCCGGGAGGGCGACGACCTGTGGGCGTGGAGCCTCACCCGCGACGCGGTCGCGGTGCAGCGCGCCGGCGCAGCGCTGCTGGAGCGGGTGCCGTTCCTGCGGCTGCGGGTGCCGCTGCTCAGCGGGCGCTGAGCAGCTCCTCGGCGGCGGCCTCCGCCGCCGGGCGCGCGGCGTCGGCCCAGGCGTCGACCAGCGACAGCCGGGTGCGGCGCTCGAGCAGGTCCTCGGTGCTGAGCGCGCCCTCCGCCCGCACGCCCCAGCGCAGCTCGACGCCGAGCACCGGCACGCCGGGCGCCACCGGCGCCAGGTCGCGCGCGTCGCGCGCGAGCGCCGCGACCTCGCCGGCCTCGCTGCCGTAGCGCCGCACCAGGCGGGCCGGCACGCCGCGCGGCAGCGGGCCGGTGGCACCGACGAGCGGCAGGTCGCGGGTGCGGCACGGCAGGTCCGTGACCCGGTCGACGGCGTCCTGCGCCATCCGCCGGTACGTCGTGAGCTTGCCGCCGACGAGCGTCCAGGCGCCGCTGTCGTCGCGGGTGACGGCGTGCCGGCGCGACAGGTCGGCGGTGCGGCCCTCCGAGCCCGCGACCAGCGGCCGCAGGCCGGCGTACGTGCCCACGACGTCGTCCTCGGCGAGGGGCACCTCGAGCCCGGCCGACAGCGTGTCGAGCAGGAAGCGCACCTCGGCGCGGTCGACCGGCGGCACCTCGGGCAGCGGGCCGTGCAGCGGGTCGTCGGTGAGCCCGACGTGCACGAGCCCGTCCGGGTGCGGGAGCGCGAAGACGTAGCGGTTGGCCTCGCCCGGCACCGGCACGGTCATCGCGGCCACCGGGCTGCCGAGCGAGGTGGCCCGCAGCACGGCGTGCACGCCCTTGCTCGGGCGCAGCCGCGTCGCCGGCGACAGCACGTCGGCCCAGACGCCGGTGGCGTTGACGACCGCGCGGGCGGGCAGGCGCGCCGTCTCGCCGGTGAGCGCGTCGCGGACGTCGGCGCCCTCGCCGTCGACCGACAGCGCGCGCACCCGGGTGAGCACCGACGCGCCGTGCGCGGCGGCCGTGCGCGCCAGGCCCACGACCAGCCGGGCGTCGTCCTCGAGCTGGCCGTCCCAGCCGACGAGCGCGCCCTGCAGGCCCTCCCGGCGCACGCCGGGCAGCAGCCGGACGGCCTCCTCGACGCCGACGCGGCGGGGCCGGGGCAGCACGCTGCGGGGGGTGCCGACGCCGCGGCGCAGCACGTCGGCGACGCGGTGGCCGGCGTCGACCAGCAGCGCGTCGCGGCGGCCCAGCCCGACGCCGACGGGCACGGCCATCGGCAGCGGGCGCACCAGGTGCGGCGCCGTGCGGCGCATCAGCACGTCGCGCTCGCGCGCCGACTCGAGCGCGAGGCCCACGTCGCCGCTCGCCAGGTAGCGCAGGCCGCCGTGCACGAGCTTGCTCGACCAGCGGCTGGTGCCGAAGGCGAGGTCGTCCTTCTCCACGAGCACGACCGACAGCCCGCGGGAGGCGGCGTCGAGCGCCACCCCGGCGCCGGACACCCCGCCGCCGACGACGAGCAGGTCGACCGGGGCGCGGGTGGCGGCGTCGAGCTCGCGGTCGCGACGCGCGCGGGTCAGCAGGGAGCTCATGACAGGTACCCCTCCAGGAGGCGGCGGAGCTGCGCGGGCGCGCCCCCGCCGGGCAGCTCGCGCTCGACGACGCGGGCCGAGAACACGAACGACTGCGTGGTGAGCAGCAGCACGAGGGCGGTGGCGCGCGGGTCGTCGGTGCGCACCGAGCCGTCGGCGACGCCCTCGGCGACCTGGCCGGCGACGAGGTCGACGGCGGCGCGCTGGGTCGAGCCGAGGCGGTCGACGACGAGCGGCAGCAGCAGCTCGGGGTCGACGTCGAGGACCCGGCGCAGGAGCGGGTGCGCGACGAGGCGCTCGACGACGAGCAGGCCGCTCTCGACCAGCCGGTCGCGGGCGGTCGGGTGGTGCGCGGTCTCGGCCCGGGCCTGCTCGAGCAGCGCCACCAGCTCGGTGGTGAGCAGCGCCGACACCACGGTCGTGAGGTCGGCGAACTGCCGGTAGACGGTCATGCGGCTGACGCCGGCGCGGCGGGCGACGTCGGCGAGCGTCGTGCGGCGCAGGCCGACGTCCATGACGCACGACCAGGCGGCGCGCAGGACGGGGTCGTCGGTCACCGGGCCCTGCGCGCTGGTGTGACGTTCTGACGCCATGTGTCACACTGTACCCATGGACGCCGTCGTCGACGACATGGCCCACGCCGGCTGGGGCGACCCCGCCCGCCGCACGGGGCTCCCCCCGCACGCCGCCGCCTGGCTGGCCGAGCACGTCGGCACGGGGGTGCCGTCGACGCCCGTGCCCCTCGCCGACGTCGTCGCGCGGCCGTCCGCGCTGCCCGTCGACGCGCGCGACGCGCTGCAGGACGCGGTCGGCGTCGCGCACGTGCGCGTCGACCACGCCGCCCGGGTGCGCCACGCCGCGGGCCGCAGCTACCTCGACCTCGTGCGCCTGCGCCGCGGCGAGGCCGACGACGCGCCGGACGCCGTGGTGCTGCCCGGCAGCGCCGCCGAGGTGGCCGCCGTGCTCGCGGCCTGCGTGCGCACCGGCACGGCGGTCGTGCCGTTCGGCGGCGGCACGTCCGTGGTCGGCGGGGTGGCCGGCCTGCGCGGCCGGCACGCCGCGGTGGTGGCCCTCGACCTGCGCCGCATGGACCGCCTGGTCGCGGTCGACCCCGTGTCGCGCACCGCCGTGTTCGAGCCCGGCGTCCGCGGCCCCGCGGCCGAGGAGGCGCTCGCCGCGCACGGGCTGACGCTCGGCCACCTCCCCCAGTCCTTCGAGCACGCCACGCTCGGCGGCTACGCCGCCACCCGCTCGGCCGGCCAGGCCAGCACCGGCTACGGCCGCTTCGACGACCTCGTCGTCGGCCTGGTCGTGCAGACGCCCGCCGGCGAGCTGCGCCTCGGCCGGGGCGCCGCCAGCGCCGCCGGGCCGTCGCTGCTCGGCCTGCTGCTCGGCAGCGAGGGGGCGTACGGCGTGGTCACCGAGGTGACGGTCCGCGTGCGCCCCCTGCCCGAGGTGCGGCGCCACGAGGGCGCGTTCTTCCGCAGCTGGGCCGAGGGCGTCGACGCCCTGCGGGCGCTGGAGCAGGCGGGCGTCGCGCCCGACGTCGCCCGGCTCTCCGACCCCGACGAGACGCGCGTGCAGCTCGCGCTGTCCGGCGCCGGCCGGCTCACGCGCGCGGTGCTGCGCGCCCGCGGCGCCACCTGCCTCGCGGTCCTCGGCTGGGACGGCACGGCCGCCTCGGTCGGCGCCCGGCGCGCGGCCGCCCGCGAGGTGCTGGCGCAGCACGGCGTGCAGTGGGCGGGCACCGGCGTCGGCGCCCGGTGGGAGCACGGGCGCTTCGACGGGCCCTACCTGCGCGACGACCTGCTCGACGCCGGCGTGCTCGTCGAGACGCTCGAGACGTCGGCGACCTGGTCGCGGCTGCACGAGGTGCACGGCGCCGTCCGCGCCGCGCTGGCGGGCGCCCTCGCCGGCACGCCGCCGGTCGTGATGTGCCACGTGTCGCACCTCTACCCGCACGGCGCGTCGCTCTACTTCACCGTGCTGGCCAGGCAGTCCGAGACCGACCCGGTCGGCCAGTGGCAGCGCGCCAAGGCCGCCGCCACGCGCGCGCTCGTCGCCACCGGCGCGACCGTCACGCACCACCACGCGGTCGGCGTCGACCACCGCGACGCGATGCCCGACGAGGTCGGCGCGCTGGGCGTCGAGGTGCTGCGCGCCGTCAAGGCCGTGCTCGACCCGGCGGGCGTGCTCAACCCCGGCAAGCTCGTGGCGCCCGCGGGCGAGCCGGTCGGGCAGGCAGACTCCCCCGCGTGAGGCTGCAGCTCGTCGTCAACCCGTCCGCCGGCGGCGGCCGGGCGGCGCGCCTCGTGCCGGCCGTCGAGGCGGCGCTGCGCGCCGACGGGCACGACGCCGTCACGACGCCGACGGCGTCGCTCGCGCACGCCGACGCGCTCGCCGCGCAGGCCTGCGCCGACGACCGGGTGGTCGTGGCGATGGGCGGCGACGGGCTGGTCGGCCGGCTGGCCGGCGCGGTCTCGGCCGCGGGCGGCCTGCTGGCGCTCGTGCCCGGCGGCCGCGGCAACGACTTCGGGCGGGCCCTCGGCGTGCCCAAGGACCCGGTCGCCGCGGCGCACGCGCTCGCCCGCAGCACCGAGCGCGCCGTCGACCTCGGGTGCGTGCGCTCCGCCGACGGCGAGGTGCCCTTCGTCGGCATCGCCTCGGTGGGCTTCGACTCGGCCGTGCAGGAGCGGGTGCTGCGCGTGCGGCTGCCCCTCGGCCAGCTCGTCTACCTCTACGCCGCGCTAGGCGCGGTCGCGTCGTGGCGGCACGCCGGCTTCTCGGGCACCGTCGACGGCGCGCCGTTCGCGCACCGCGGCTGGGCGGTGGCCGCCGCCAACTCCGGCGTCTACGGCGGCGGCATGCGGCTCGCCCCCGACGCCTCGGTGCAGGACGGGCGGCTCGACCTCGTGACGACGGCCGAGACCTCGCGGCTGCGCTTCCTGCGCTCGCTGCCCCGGGTCTTCTCCGGCACGCACGTGCAGGCCGAGAGCGTGTCGGTGCGGCCGGTGCAGGTGCTCCAGCTGGCGGCCGACCGGGAGTTCCGCGTCTTCGCGGACGGCGACCCGGTCGGCCGCCTGCCGTGCACGATCAGCGTGCGCCCGGGGGCGCTGCGCCTGCTGCTGCCGGGCTGACCGCCGGCAGCGGCGCGGGGGTCAGCGCCGGCGGAACGCGTGCGAGCGCGGCGCGGGGGCGCGGCGCTCCTGCGGCCGGGGCGCGGGGGCGGGACGGCGGGGCGGGTGCGGGCGTGCGGGCACGGGTCCTCCTCGGGAGGGTGCGCAGGGACGAGGGGCGGGAGGCGCTCTCACAGGTCCATGCGACGACCGTAGGCAGCCGGTCGGCGGGCGTCGAGCGCTTTATCGGGCCGGGTCCGTAGCGTGGCCGGATGGACCTGCACGACGCGCGGGAGCACGTCCGCCGCCACCACCACGCCGTGCTGCTCACCACCCGCCGCGACGGCGCGCCGCAGATGTCGCCGGTGCTCGCGGGCGTCGACCTCGAGGGCCGCGTGCTCGTCTCGGCGCAGCGGCGGTCGGCCAAGGTGCACAACCTGCTGCGCGACCCGCGGGCGTGGCTCTGCGTCTTCCCCGAGCACTTCTACGGCGCCTGGGTGCAGGTCGGCGGCCGCGTCGAGGTGCTGCAGGGCGAGGCCGCCCTGGCGCCGCTCGAGGACTACTACCGCAGCGTGTCCGGTGAGCACCCCGACTGGGCGGCGTACCGCGAGGCGATGGTCGAGGACGAGCGCGTGCTGCTGCGCCTGCGGCTCGAGTCGGCGGGCCCGGGCTGACCGCCCCGGCTCAGGCGGCGACCGGCTCGCGCGCCGGCGCGGTCGCCGCCGGCGCCCAGCCGGGACCGCGCAGCAGGTAGCCGGCGCGGTCGCGCCAGCTGCGCGCCGCGCGCACGTCGCGCGCCAGCGCGGCGAACTCGCCGTACGCCACCCGCACCGGGTGGAAGGTGCCGATGTCCTTGGTGAGGCCGTAGCGGACCCGCTCGCGCTCGGGCTCGAAGGTGCCGAACAGGCGGTCCCAGACGATGAGGATGCCGCCGTAGTTGCGGTCGAGGTACTGCGCCTGCGCGCCGTGGTGCGCGCGGTGGTGGCTCGGGGTGTTGAAGACCCACTCGACCGGCGCCCACAGCCGGTCGACCGCCTCGGTGTGCAGCGTGAACTGGAACAGCAGGTTCCAGGCGATGGCCAGGAAGATCGCCCACGGCGGGAAGAAGGGGGCCAGCGGCAGCCAGAACAGCGTCGAGGTGAACGGCGACCAGTCCTGGCGCAGCGCGGTCGACAGGTTGTAGTGCTGCGAGCTGTGGTGCACCACGTGGGTCGCCCACAGCACCCGCACGCGGTGGTGCCCGCGGTGGTAGCCGTAGTAGGCGAGGTCGTCGGCGAAGAAGAGCACGACCCACGACCACCAGGCGTCCAGCGGCAGGTGGAACGGGCTGAGCACGTGGACGGCGGCGTAGGCCGCGACGGCGACGAGCTTCCAGGCCGCGCCGATGACGAGGTGGCCGACGCCCATGGCCAGCGAGGTGGCGGTGTCGCGGCGCTCGTAGCCGACGGCCCCCTCGTGGGCCGCGGCGCGCAGCACGACGAGCTCGAGCGCCATCGCCAGGAAGAACACGGGGATCGCCCCGAGGATCAGCTGCTCCACTGGTGCCTCCTCAACTGGTTGGACCAGTAGAGCAGGTCAGTCGCGCTCCAGCAAGCCCCTCGCCGCCGCGGTCGCGCCCTCGGCGTCGCCGTCGCCGACCGCGCGGCCGAGCGCCACGAGCAGCGGCGCGTCGTCCGGCGACGGCACGGTCAGCGCCAGCAGCTCGGGGTGCGTCGCGAGCGCGAGCACGAGCGAGTTGAGCGAGAGCCGGTAGGCGAGGTTCTGCGCGCCGACGACGACCAGCTCCCACAGCGCGGCGTAGTCGTCGAGCACGTCCTCGCCGGCCGCCAGGCGGGGCGCGCACGCCGCGGCCCGCGCGGCGACGTCGGCGCGCACGTCCGCGCTCCCCCGCTGCGCGCACCGGCGCGCGGCGTCGACGCCGATCGACGCGCGCATCTCGACGATGCCGCGCAGCAGGTGCTCGGGCACCGGCCCGTCGGAGGGGTCGACGAGGTCGAGCAGCACCTCGAGCCCCCCGGTGCGCTCCCAGTCGTGGACGCGCGTGGGGCCGCCCTGGCTGATGGCCACGAGCCCGGCCTGCTGCAGCCGCTTGAGCGCCTCGCGGACGGCGTGGCGGTTGACGCC
This sequence comes from Frankiaceae bacterium, assembly GCA_947479995.1. Classification (GTDB taxonomy): domain Bacteria; phylum Actinomycetota; class Actinomycetes; order Mycobacteriales; family SCTD01; genus CANKBT01. The sequence continues at coordinate 15,211 of CANKBT010000009.1, forward strand.
GTGCTCCACCGCGAGCGCGCGCTCCGACGGCACCCGGGCGCCGGGCGCCAGCACGCCGGTGAGCACGTCGCGCCGCAGCCGGTCGTGGACGCGCTCGGACGCCCGCTCGTCGCTCACGCGGCGCGCACCGCCACCAGGTCGTGCGCGGTGCGCCCGGCGTCGCGCCCCTGCTGCTCGAAGCGCGTCACGGGGCGGCTCGGCGGGCGCTCGCGCGACACCAGCTGCAGCGGGGCGTCGCGCAGCAGCGCCTCGACCTCCTCGGCGTACGGCGGCCAGTCGGTCGCGAACGACAGCCGGCCCCCGGGCGCGAGGCGCGCGGCGACGAGCGCGAGGAACTCCGGCGTCAGCAGGCGCCGCTTGGCGTGGCGCGCCTTGGGCCACGGGTCGGGGAACCACACCCGCACCTCGTCGAGCGACGCCGGCGCCAGCATCGCCTCGAGCAGCACCCGGGCGTCGCCGTCGGCGACCCGCACCCACGTCGTGCCGTCGGCCTCGAGGCGGCGCAGCAGCGCGGCCAGGCCCGGCGTGTGCACGTCGACGGCGAGCAGGTCGCGCGCCGGGTCGGCGGCGGCGGCCGCCGCGGTCGCCTCGCCCATGCCGCAGCCGACGTCGAGCACCCGCGGTGCGGACCGGCCGAAGAGCGCGTCGAGGTCGAGCGGCTGGCCCTCGACGCGCACGCCCCAGCGCGGCCAGAGCCGGGCCAGCGCGTCGGCCTGCCCGGCCGTGAGCCGCCCGCGCCGCACCTTGAAGGTCTGCAGCGGCGCGTGCGGCAGCACGCGCTGCGGCACCGGCTCGTACGTCACCCGGGCATCCTGCCCGGTGCGGCTCAGCTGGCGGGCGTCGGCACGGGGGGCTCGGCGGGCGTGCTGATGCCGGGGCCCTGGCCCGGGTCCTGGGACGGGTCGTCCTGCTCGGTCTGGTCGCCGTTGTCGACCTGGTCGACGTCGCCCCCGGCGCAGCCGGTGAGCAGGAGCAGGGCCGCGGCACTGGCGGCGAGAGCGGTGCGCATGCTGGGCGCCTACCCCGTCCGCCACCGGCTACCGCGGCGGGACGGCGGCGGTCGACGGGTCCGCGCCCGTCACGGGTTGACGGCGAGGAACAGGAACGACGCCAGCAGCACGAGGTGGGTCGCACCCTGCAGCCGCGTGGCCCGGCCGGGCACGACGGTGAGGACCCCGACGACCACCGTGAGCGCGAGCAGCACCAGCTGCGTCGACCCGAGCCCGAGCACGAGCGGCCCGTCGAGGAAGGCGGTCGCGACGGCGATGACGGGGATGGTGAGCCCGATGCTCGCCATCGCCGAGCCGAGCGCGAGGTTGAGGCTGGTCTGCACCAGCCCGCGGCGGGCGGCGCGCACGGCGGCGAGGGTCTCGGGCAGCAGCACGAGCAGGGCGATGACCACGCCGACGAAGGACGGCGGGAAGCCGACCGCCTCGACGCCCGCCTCGATCGCCGGCGACTCGACCTTGGCCAGCCCGACGACCGCGACCAGGGCGAGCACGAGCAGCCCGAGGCTGGCGAGCGCCGTGCGGTCCGACGGCGGGTCGGCGTGGTCGTCCTCGGCGGCGGCGCCCTCGCGCGGCACCGGCAGGAAGAAGTCGCGGTGGCGGACCGTCTGCGTGACGACGAAGGCGGCGTAGAGCGCGAGCGAGGCGACCGCGGCGAAGGCCAGCTGCGAGGTGGAGAACTCCGGTCCCGGCTCGCTCGTGGTGAAGGTGGGCAGCACCAGGCTCAGCGTCGCCAGCGTGGCGACGGTCGCGAGCGCCGCGCCGGTGCCCTCGGCGTTGAAGACCGCGACGTGGTCGCGGCGCGCGGCGGTGAGCAGCGACAGGCCGAGGATGCCGTTGGTGCAGATCATCACGGCGGCGAAGACGGTGTCGCGCGCCAGCGACGCCGTCTCCGGGCCGCCCGAGGCGATGAGCGTGACGATGAGCGCCACCTCGATGACCGTGACGGCGACGGCGAGCACCAGCGAGCCGAACGGCTCCCCCACGCGGTGCGCGACCACCTCCGCGTGGTGCACCGCCGACAGCACGGCGGCGGCGAGCACGAGCGCGACCACCCCGACGAGGACGGGGTGCAGCTCCCTGCCCCACACGGCGGCGAGCACGACCACCGCCAGGACCGGCACGGCGGTCGTCCAGGGCAGGCGGCGGCGAGGCGTCGTCGTCGTGTCCATGCCCGGTCCCTGCCCGAGCGGTGGCGCGGCTACGCCGTGGCGGGCGGGGCCCACACCCCGAGCAGCTCGACGTGCTCGGTCATCGGGTAGAGGTCGAAGGCCCGCAGCGACCGCTGCTCCCAGCCCGCGTCGCGCAGCACCCTCGCGTCGCGGGCGTACGACGCCGGCTCGCACGAGACGTACGCGAGAAGCCGCGGCCGCAGCGCGGCGAGCGCCGCCGTGACGGCGAGGCCGGCGCCGGCGCGCGGCGGGTCGAGCACGACGAGGTCGACCGGGCCGACGCGCGAGACGAGCTCGGGCGTCACCTCAGCGGTGCGCACGCCGACGTGCGGCAGGTCGGCGGTGTTGCGCGCGGCGTCGTGGCAGGCCCGCCGGTCGCTCTCGACGGCGAGCACCGAGCCGCCGTCGCCGGCCACGGCCTCGCCGAGCAGGGCGGCGAACAGCCCGACGCCGGCGTACAGGTCGAGCGCCCGCTCCCCCGCCCGCGGCGCCAGCGCCTCGAGCACGGCGGTCCCGAGCACCTCGGCGGCGCCGACGTGCACCTGCCAGAAGCCGCCGGCCGCCACCTCGTACGACCGCCCGGCGACCCGGTGCCGCAGGCCGTGCGGCACGCGCGCCGGCTGCCCGTCGACGACCGCGCCGGCGTCGACGTCGGGCACCCGCGGCCGGCCCTTGCGCCCGCGCTGCACCGCGACGACGCGCTGGTCGCCGGTCGAGGTGGTCGCGACCTCGACCTGCTCGGCGGCGAACCAGCGGGCCCGCTCGGCGCCGACCTGCTCGACGCCCGGCGCGGCGATGAGGCAGCGGTCGACGGGCTGCAGGTCGTGCGAGCGGTGCTTGCGGTAGCCGGGGCGGCCGTCGTGCGCGACGGCCAGCGTGATGCGGGTGCGCCAGCCGAGCCCGTCGTCGGCGTCGCGGCCGGTCGGCACCGGCTCGACGGCCACCGGCACCTCGAGGCCCGCCAGCCGCCGCAGCTGCTCGGCGACGAGCTCGGCCTTCATCGCGCGCTGGCGGTCGAGGCCGACGTGCTGCCAGTCGCAGCCGCCGCACCGCCCCGGCCCGGCGTACGGGCAGGGTGGCGCGACGCGGTCGGGCGAGGCCTCGAGCACCTCGACGGCGTCGGCCCGCAGGAAGTGCGTGGTCTGCGAGGTGACCTCGACCCGCACCCGCTCGCCCGGGGCGGCGTGCCGGACGAACACGACCCGGCCGTCGGGCGCCCGCCCGACGCAGGCGCCGCCGGCGGCCGCGCCGCCGACCTCCACCTCGAAGGAGGCGGGCCCGCTCGCGTCGCTCACACCCCGGTCGGGCGCCGGGCGCTGCCCGGTGCCGACCCCTCGTCGCTCGGGCCGCGCCCGACCGAGCTGCGCAGCTGGTACGGCACCGAGGTCACCATGACGTTGGGCTCGAACAGCAGGCGGCCCTTGAGGCGCAGGGCGCTCTGGTTGTGCAGCAGCTGCTCCCACCAGTGGCCCACGACGTACTCGGGGATGTAGACGGTGACGACGTCGCGCGGGCTCTTGAGCGCGATGCCCTTGACGTACGCGATCACCGGCCGGGTGATCTCGCGGTACGGCGACGCGAGGACCGTCAGCGGCACCGACAGCCCGCGCCGGTCCCACTCGGCCTGCAGCGCCCGCGACTCGTCGTCGTCGACCGCGACCGTGAGCGCCGTGAGGTCGTGCGGGCGGGTGGCCTTCGCGTACGCCAGCGCGCGCAGCGTCGGCGCGTGGATCTTCGACACGAGCACGACGGCGTGGTTGCGCGAGGGCAGCACGACGGCCTCGTCGTCGGCGACCGCGAGCTCGCGGCTGACGTTGGCGTAGTGCCGGTTGATGCTGCGCATGAGCACGTAGAGCACCGGCATGGCGATGAGCACGATCCACGCGCCCTGCGCGAACTTCGTGATCGTCACGATGACGAGCACCGTGCCGGTGAGGCTCGCGCCGGCGGCGTTGATGACGCGGCTGCGGCGCACCTGCCGGCGGCGCTCGGCGGTGAGGGCGTCCTCGCGCAGCAGCCGGTTCCAGTGCCGCACCATGCCGACCTGGCCGAAGGTGAACGACGTGAACACGCCGATGATGTAGAGCTGGATCAGGCGGGTGACGTCGGCCTCGAAGGCCACGATCATGAGCGTCGCCACGCCGGCGAGCAGCAGCACGCCGTTGCTGTAGACGAGCCGGTCGCCGCGGTTGTGCAGCTGGCGCGGCAGGAAGCGGTCCTGCGCGAGGATCGAGCCGAGCAGCGGGAAGCCGTTGAAGGCGGTGTTCGCTGCGAGGATGAGGATCGCGGCGGTGGCGATCTGCACGTAGAGGAAGCCCGGCGAGCCGTCGCCGAAGACCGCCGAGGAGACCTGCGCGATGACGCTGCGCTGCACCTCGTCCTCGCCGAAGCCGACGAACTGCTCCTCGGGGTGCTCGCTGTAGCGGACGTCGGTGAGCAGCGCGAGGGCGGTGATGCCGACGAACATGCCCATGGCGGCCGTGCCCATCAGCGCCAGCGTCGTCGCCGCGTTCCTGCTCTTGGGCTTCTTGAACGCCGGCACGCCGTTGGCGATGGCCTCGATGCCGGTGAGCGCCGTGCAGCCCGAGGAGAAGGCGCGCAGCGCGAAGAACAGCAGCGCGAAGCCCGCCAGCTCGGCCTGCTCCGGCTCGGCGACGACCTGGTAGCCGGCGCTCTCGGCGCGCGGCGTGTCGCCCGTCGCCGCCTGGAACAGCCCCCACCCGACCAGCACGGCGATGCCGAGGATGAAGCCGTACGTCGGGATCGCGAACAGCGTGCCGCTCTCCTTGACGCCGCGCAGGTTCATCGCGACGAGGAACAGCACGAAGCCGCAGGCCAGCAGCACGCGGTGGTCGGCGAGGCCGGTGGCCGCGGAGATGATGTTGTCGACGCCGGCGCTCACCGACACCGCGACCGTGAGCACGTAGTCGACGAGCAGCGCGCTCGCGACGGTGACGCCCGCGGCGGGGCCGATGTTGCGGCTGGCCACCTCGTAGTCGCCGCCGCCGCTCGGGTAGGCGTGCACCAGCTGGCGGTAGGACAGCACCACCACGGTGAGCAGCACGACGACCGCGGTGGCGAGGTACGGCGTGAGGAACAGGTACGCCGTGCCCGCGAGGGTGAGGACGACCAGCACCTCCTGCGTCGCGTACGCCACGCTCGAGAGCGGGTCGCTGGCGAAGATCGGGAGGGCGAGCTTCTTCGGGAGCTCCTGCTCGCTGGCGCGGTCGGAGCGCAGGGCGCGCCCGAGCACGGCCCGCTTCAGCAGGTCAGCGGCAGCCACGGCCGAGAGCGTAGGTCCCGCGGGTGGCCGGGCGGTGCGGGTGCGGGCGGTAGCGTCTCGCGCCGGGTCCCGCCACCGTGGCGCGGACCCCCCGGGGAGCGCGCGTGCACGTCGTCATCATGGGCTGCGGCCGGGTCGGCTCGCAGCTCGCGAAGAGCCTGGAGCGCCGCGAGGGCATGACGGTCGCCGTCATCGACCGCGACGCCGGCGCCTTCCGCCGCCTGCACGCCGACTTCCGCGGCCAGCGGGTCACGGGCGTCGGGTTCGACCGCGACACGCTCGTCGAGGCGGGCATCGAGGGCGCGTACGCCTTCGCCGCCGTCAGCAGCGGCGACAACAGCAACATCATCTCGGCGCGGGTCGCCCGCGAGACCTTCGGCGTCGAGAACGTCGTGGCCCGCATCTACGACGCCCGGCGCGCCGAGGTCTACCAGAAGCTCGGCATCCCGTCGGTGGCCACCGTGCGCTGGACCGCCGACCAGGTGATCCGCCGGATGCTGCCCGAGGGCGTGCTCACCGAGTGGCGCGACCCGAGCGGCGCGGTGGTGCTCGCCGAGGTCGCCGTGCACCCCGACTGGGTCGGCCGGCGGCTGTCGGACCTCGAGGGCGCCGCGGGCACGCGGGTGGCGTTCCTCACCCGCCTCGGCGAGGGCGTGCTGCCCGACCGCCAGACCGTGGTGCAGGAGGGCGACCTCGTGCACGTCGTCATGCGCGAGGAGCAGCGGGCCGGCGTCGCCGCCGTCTTCGGGGCCGCACCGGAGGCGGGCGCGTGAGGGTCGCGATCGCCGGCGCCGGCAACGTCGGGCGCTCCATCGCCCGCGAGCTGCTGGGCAACGGCCACCAGGTGCTGCTCATCGAGCGCGAGGCCCGGGCCATGAAGGTCGAGACGGTGCCCGACGCCGACTGGCTGCAGGCCGACGCCTGCGAGCTGGACGTGCTCGTGCAGGCCGCGCTGCAGGACTGCAACGTGGTCGTCGCGGCCACCGGCGACGACAAGGTCAACCTCGTCGTCTCGCTGCTGGCCAAGACCGAGTTCGGGGTCGACCGCGTCGTGGCGCGCGTCAACCACCCCAAGAACGAGTGGCTGTTCAACGAGTCGTGGGGCGTCGACGTCTCGGTGTCGTCGCCGCGCCTGCTCGCCGCCGTCGTCGAGGAGGCGGTCTCCGTCGGCGACCTCGTGCGCCTGCTGACCTTCCGCCAGGGCGAGGCCAACCTCGTCGAGCTGACGCTGGCCGCCGACGCCCGCATCGTCGGTCAGACGGTCGGCGCGACGCAGTGGCCGACCGACAGCGCGCTCGTGGCGATCCTGCGCGACGGCCGGGTCATCGTGCCGACGCCGGACGCCGCGCTCGAGGGCGGCGACGAGCTGCTCATCGTCGCGACCACCGAGGTCGAGACCGAGCTGGACGCCCTGCTGGGCTGACCGGCCCGCGCCGGTCAGGCGGGCGTCGAGCCCTCGGCCTCGGGGGCCTGCTCGAGCACGTAGCCCGAGCGCTTGACCAGCACGACGGTCAGCAGCGCCGCGAGCCCGATGAGCGGCCACTTCACGGCGTTGGTCACGACGAGCAGCAGGCCGTCGTCGTCGCCGTCGAAGGAGTAGACCCACAGCGCGACGCCCGCGCGCACGAAGAACGTCACGGCCCAGAAGGCCGTGGCGGTGCGGGCCGCGCGCAGCAGGCCGGGGTGCGCCTGCCAGCCGGCGTAGCGCGGGTCGAGCAGCGGCAGCGCCAGCCCGACCGCGGGCCGGCCGAGCAGCAGGGAGACCACGAAGCCGACGCCCCACGCCGCGGTGAGCACGATGCCGGGCAGGAAGAAGCCCTCGCCGGTGCCGGTCGCCCGGGCGACGAGCACCGCGACGAGCAGGCCGAGGAAGCCGCTGCCGACCTGCTGCAGCGACTGGCCCCGCGACACGCGCAGGCCGGCCAGCGCGGCGCCCGAGGCGAGGGCGACGGCGATCGCCGTGCCGAGGCTGTCGGTGGCGATGCGGGTGAGCACGAAGACGGTCGCGGGCACCGCGCTGTCGACCAGGCCGCGCCCGCCGCCGAGCGCGTCGACGAGCGCGCCGGCGCGCACCTCGGGCGGGCCGCCCGGGCGCGCCGCGGGGTCAGGCACCGGCGGGCCGCAGCTCGTACGCCGGGTTGTAGAGCGTCGGGCGGCCCTCGTGCGTGGTGAGGCGGCCGCGGGCGACCATCGACCGGCCCGGGTCGACGCCCCGCACCCGGCGGCGGCCGAGGAAGACGAGCGTCACGGCGCCGGTGCCGTCGTAGAGGTCGGCCTCGAGGGTCGGCACGCCCGCGCGGGGCCGCAGCACGACCGAGCGCACCGTGCCCGCGACGCAGACGGTGCCGCGCATCGTGCACTGGGCGACGGCCGTGGCGCCGGCCTCGGCGGCCTCCTGCTGCAGGTCACGGGCCTGCAGCTCCTCCTCCGGCGCGGTGAGGCGCGACAGGGCCCGCTTGAGGCGGCCGTGCCGCTTGCCGTCCGTCACGTCCCGCTGCAGGTCGGTCACCCGGCCAGCGTAGGCCGGTGCCGGTCACCGCGTCTCGGTGATCTCCGGTCCGCGCTCCTGCAGGGCCAGCGGGTCGCCCGCCTGCGCGGCCTGCGCGGCGTCCGACGCCTTCTGCGCGTCCGGCGGGAGGCGCAGCGGGA
>CANKBT010000010.1 GCA_947479995.1 Frankiaceae bacterium
CAGCACGGCGGCGAGCACCAGCCCGAGCAGCAGCGCGAGCAGCGCGTAGCGGACGTTGAAGACGAACAGCACCGGCGCACCGGGGGCGCCGGCGGCGCCAGTGGGCGTCACGAGGTAGGCGGCGCCGCTCACCAGCCCGACGAGGGCGGCCACGCCGAGCATCCGCCCGCCCCGGACCCCGTCGCCGTCCCCGTCGCCGTCCCCGTCGCCCTCCCCGTCCCGGTCGGGGCGGCGGCGCAGCGCGACGAGCCCCGCGACCAGCCCGGCGGCGACCACGAGCAGCAGCAGCAGCCAGGCCGGGCCGAGGAAGCTGCGCAGGCCCGGGACGAAGAAGCCGCGCACGACGTCCAGGTCGGTGGCGTACGACAGCACCGACGCCGAGCCCTCGTCGAGCACCGGCATGGCCGGCCGCGGCAGCCGCAGCGGGCCGACGCCCAGGTCGGTGGCCGGCACGGGGTTGCCGACGACGAGCAGGTTGCGGACGTACCAGGCGCCGCCGGTGAGCGCGTGCCCGGCGAGCGACACGCCCAGCGCCGCGCGCCGGCGGCCGCGCGCGAGCACGACCACCGCGACGAGCAGCGCGAGGGCCGGGGCCAGGGCCGTGAGCTTGGTGCCGACGGCCAGCCCGCCTGCGAGCCCCGTGAGGGCGACGACCGGCAGCGGCAGGGGCCCGTCCCGCCGGGCCGCGGCCGACAGCAGGGCGAGCGCGGCGACGAGCGGCCAGGTCGCCGCCCAGTCGTTGGACGCGCTGCCGGCGTAGTCGGGACCCAGCACGGCCAGTGCGACGCAGGCGGCCGTCACGGCCGGCGCGACGGCGCCGTGCGGCCGGGCCAGCACGACGACGGCGAGCAGCAGCGGCGGCAGGTGCAGCAGGCCGAGCACCGGGCTGAGCGCGTCGGAGCGCAGGAGCACCATGCCGACCGCGTGCACGAGCTCGTCGTCGAGCGGGTACCAGGTGGTGACGCCGATCCCGTCGAGCCGCTGCAGGGCGCGGATCGAGCCGTCCTGTGCGAAGTGGGCGGCGTACGTGAGGTGGTAGTGCAGCGCGTCGACCGACTGCACGCCGGTGCGGAGCGCGGTGCGCGCGCTGGCCAGCCACTGCGCCGTCACCAGCGCGACCGCGCCGGCGGCCGCGGCGGTCGCCAGGCGCGAGGACGGCGGCCCGGGCGCCGCGGCCTCCGGCACCTCCGGCGCGCCCGCGCGGCGGCGGGCGAGGGCCGCGGCACCGGCGAGCAGCAGCGCGCCCAGCACCAGCGCCGGACGCCGCAGCAGCGACGTCCAGCCGAGCAGCTGCGCGAGCACCACGAGCGCCGACGTGCCGAGCACGACCTCGGCCAGCCGCGCCTCCACGCCCGTCCAGCCGGGCAGCAGCGCGGCCCGCGCGTCGACGGCCGTGCGCACGAGCGCCGCCACCACGACGAGCGCGCACAGGGCCCCCAGCAGCACGTCGGCGGTGCTCAGCGGACCTCCTGGGGCACTTCGTGAGAGGGCTCACGAACCGGACGCGCCGGAGGCTACGCTCCGCCGGACCACCGGGTGGGGGAGCCGCATGAGGGGCGACGACGACGTCCGCCGCACGAGCCTGAGCATCGTGCTGCCGGCGTACGACGAGGAGGCCAACATCGTCACGGCGGTACGCCGGGCGACGGACGTCGCCGGCCGCCTGTGCGCCGAGCACGAGGTCATCGTCGTCGACGACGGCTCGAGCGACGCGACGGCCGCGCTCGTCCGCGAGCTCGCCGCCGCCGACCCCCGCGTCCGCCTCGTGCAGCACCCGCGCAACCGCGGCTACGGCGACGCCCTCAAGAGCGGCTTCGAGGCCGCCCGCATGGAGCTGGTCTTCTTCACCGACGCCGACAACCAGTTCGACCTCGAGGAGCTGGCGCACTTCCTGCCGCTCGCCGAGCGCGTCGACGTCGTGGCCGGCTACCGCGTCAACCGCTGCGACCCCTTCAGCCGCCGGCTCAACGCCAAGGCCTGGAACTACCTCGTGCGGGCGCTGTTCTACGTGCCGGTGCGCGACATCGACTGCGCCTTCAAGCTGTTCCGCCGGTCGGTCTTCGAGGGGCTGCAGCTCGAGAGCGTCGGCGCGATGGTCAACACCGAGCTCATGGTCAAGCTCGGGCGGTCCGGCTACTCGGTGGTCGAGGTCGGCGTGACCCACCTCCCCCGGACGGCGGGCACGGCGCGCGGCGCCCACCCGCGCGTCATCGTCACGGCGCTGCGCGAGCTCACGCGCATGCACGGCCGGCTGTCGCAGATGAGCTCCTCGGCGCAGCCGTCCGTGCCGGCGGGGCGCCCGTGAGCCGCACGGTCGTCGTCGGCGGGGGCATCGCCGGCGCGGTGGCGGCCCTGCGCCTGGCCGAGGGCGGCCAGGAGGTCGTCCTGCTCGAGGCCGGCGACGCGCTCGGGGGGCTGGTCGTCTCCTTCAGCGTCGGCGGGACGCCGCTCGAGTGCTTCTACCACCACGTCTTCCCCCACGAGCACGAGGTGATCGCGCTCGTCGACGAGCTCGGGCTCGGGGACCGCATGCGCTGGCTGCCGAGCTCGGTCGGCGTGCTCGCCGACGGCCGCCTCTGGCCCTTCACCACGCCGCTGGACCTGCTGCGCTTCGGGCGGCTCACGCCGCTGCAGCGGGTGCACGCCGGGGTCGGAGCCCTGCGGCTCGGCCGCGAGTCCGACTGGCAGTCGCTCGACCGCGTCTCGGCGCTGGACTGGCTGGCCCGCTCGACCGGTGAGCCGGCGGCCCGCGAGATCTGGCGACCGCTGCTGTCGGCGAAGTTCGGCCCGGCGGCACCCGAGGTGCCGGCCGCGTGGATGTGGGGCCGCATCCAGCAGCGGCTCGGCGCCCGGGGCAGGAGCGGCGGCGAGCTGCTCGGCTACCTCGAGGGCGGCTTCCGCCAGGTCTTCGACGCCCTCGCCGAGCGCTGCGCCGCGGCGGGCGTCGACGTCCGCACGAGCACGCGCGCGCTCGAGGTGCAGCACGACGGCGGCCGGGTCACCGGCGTGCGCACCACCGGCGGCGACGTCGCGTGCGACGCCGTGCTCCACACCGGCGCGGTGACCGCGCTCGAGCGCCTGGTCGACGCCGGCCACGTCGACCCGCGGTGGCGCCAGCCCGGCCTCGGCGTCCTCGTCGTCGTGCTCGAGCTGAGCCGCCCGCTGTCCGGCACCTACTGGACCAACGTCTGCGACGACCGCCTGCCCTTCGGCGGCATCATCGAGCACACCAACCTGCTCCCGGCCGCGCAGTACGGCGGGCGCTCCGTGGTCTACCTGAGCCGCTACTGGACGCAGGAGGAGGCCATCGCCTCCGCCGACCCGGACGAGGAGGCCGAGCGCTGGATCGCCGCGCTCGACGAGCACGTCCCCTGGTTCGACCGCAGCACCGTGCTCGCCGTCCACCCCTTCCGCGCGCCGTACGCCGCGCCGCTCGTGCGGCTGGGCCACCTGGAGCGCCTGCCGCCGCTGCGCGCCGAGGGCCTGGACGGCCTGTACGTCAGCACGACGGCGCAGATCTACCCGCAGGACCGCGGCATGAGCGAGGGCGTGCGGACGGGCGCCGAGGCCGCGCGCGCGGTGCTCGAGGACGCCGGCGCGGTCGAGCGGTCCTGGAGCTGCCCCGTCTGCGGCGGCCGGGCCAGCCGCCCGCGGTGGGCGGTGACCACCGCCGCGACCGAGAACGGCGTCGCCGCCGAGGCCTTCCGGCCGAGCGCGGACCGCTACGGCGAGACCGTCGCGGCGGTCGTGCTGTGCGCGGCCTGCACCCACGCCAGCCTGGCCGAGCGGCCGAGCGACCAAGCGGTGGCGGCGGCCTACGGCGACGCCGCCGACGCCGTCTCGCTCGACGAGGAGCGCGGTCAGGTCGAGACGGCCCTGCGGGGGCTCGCCCGCGTCGAGCGGCACGCCGCTCCCGGCCGGCTGCTCGACGTCGGCTGCTGGACCGGCTCGCTCGTCGCCGCGGCGCAGCAGCGGGGGTGGAAGGCCGAGGGCGTCGAGCCGTCCACCTGGGCCGTCGCCCGCGCCCGCGAGCGGGGGCTCGACGTCCGTGAGGGCTCGCTGGGCGACGGCGGCGACCCGAGCGGCGCGTACGACTGCGTCACCGCCTGCGACGTCCTCGAGCACCTGCTCGACCCCGCCGACGCCGTCCGCCAGGTGCGCGAGCTGCTGGTGCCCGGCGGCCTGCTCTACCTCACCGTCCCGGATGCCGGCAGCCCGCTGGCCCGGTTGATGGGCCGGCGCTGGTGGTCGGTGCTGCCGATGCACGTCCAGTACTTCACCCGGGCGTCGATGACCCGCCTGCTCGAGGCGCACGGCTTCCGGGTGCTGGAGCAGCGCACGCACCCCAAGGCCTTCACCGCGGAGTACTACCTCGACCGGCTCGGCGGCTACGCCCCGCCGGTGGCGCGGGCCGGCACGGCCGTCGCGCGGCGGCTCGGGCAGGCCGACCGGCTGGTCGCCCCCGACTTCCGCGACCGGCTGGAGGTCGTGGCGCGCCGTGTCGACGGCTGAGCCCCCGGCGCGCCGGCCGCTGCTCGGCGCCCTGGTCCGGTTCGGGCTCACCGGCGGCCTGAGCGTCGGCGTCGACGTCGCGCTGCTGACCCTGCTGCACGGCGTGCTCGACGTGCCGCTGGCCCTGGCGACCACGGTCGCGTACTGCTCGAGCCTGGCGGTCAACTACTCGCTGAACCACCGCTGGGTGTTCGCGGCGGAGGGCGACCACCGCCGCCGGCTGCTGCGCTACGGCGCCCTGGTGGTCGTCAACTACCTGACCACGCTCACGGTCGTCACCGGGCTCGCCGCCGTGGGCGTCTACTACCTCGTCGCCAAGGCGCTGGTCGTCGGCGGCAACGCCCTGCTCAACTTCCTGTGCTTCCGGTACTGGGTCTTCACGGCCTCAGACGAGGTCCGGGAACTCGTCGCTGCGCCGGCGGAAGACGGCCAGGCCGAGGGCGAGCACGAGCAGCGCGACGAGCAGCGACAGGCCGACGGCCGCCAGGTCGACCGGCCGGTCGAGGAAGGCCGCGCGGTAGAGGCTGAGCACGCCGGTCAGCGGGTTGAGGCGCAGCAGGCCCTGCACGGTGTCGCCCGCGAGCGCGGGGTCGTAGACGACCGGCGAGAGGTACAGCCCGACGACGAGCAGTGACTCGACGAGGTAGCGGACGTCCCGGAAGGCCGGGTACAGGCTCGACGTCAGCGTGACGACGCCGACCGCGACGAGCACCTGCAGCAGCACCGCGACCGGCAGGAGCAGCAGCGCCCAGCCCACCGTGCCGGTGACCAGGGCGGCGACGAGCAGCACCGGCAGCGCCGCGGCGAAGGCCAGCGCCGTGCCGCCGATCGCCGACAGCGGGAAGACCAGCAGCGGCAGCGCGACCTTCTTGACGAGCGGGCCGTTGTCGACCACCGACGTCGTGCCCGCCGACATCGACTGCGCGAAGAAGGCCCAGGGCAGCAGGCCGCTGAGGACGTACAGCGGGTAGTGCTCGACGCCACGGGAGGCGTCGAAGAACTCGACGAAGACGACGGTGAGCACGGCGGCCTGGAACGCCGGCTGCAGGACCGCCCAGACGACGCCGAGCACCGCGCGCTTGTAGCGGATCTGGAAGTTCTTGCGCGAGAGCACCCACGTGAGGCCGGCGAGGTCGCGTGCGCGCTCGGCGCGGGCCGGGACGACGACGTCGACGTCCTGCAGCGCGCTCACGCGACACCCCCCGGCCCGGGCGCCGGGTGCGCGCGGTCCCCGGCATCCTGCCGGTCGCCCGGCTCCGCGGGCGGCCGGGCGCCCAGCGCCGCGCCGGCGAGCGCCCAGAAGGTCACCGCGGTGGTGAAGTCGAGCCAGACGTGCAGGAACATGCCGCCGACGGCCAGCCCGAGGCCCGCCGCGGCCAGGCCCGAGGCCGTGCCCGCGCCCGGCCCGCCGCCGAGCGCGGCCCGGCGCAACCGCACGACGGCCACCCCGAGCAGGGCGGCGAACAGCAGCATCGCGACGACGCCGAGCTCGGTGCCGACCTGCAGGTAGGCGTTCTCGGCGGTGAGCCGGCCGGTGACGTCGAAGCGGTCGCCGACGCCCGGCGCGGTGCCCAGGCCCCGGCCGAGCGGCGAGGCGACGAGCCCGTCGACGCCCGCCTCGAGGCTCTCGAGGTGGTCGGTCGTGCTGGCGTCGCCGGAGAAGGTGCCGGCCAGGCGCTGCCCGGCGGCGGTGGTGCCGGCGACGGGCAGCACGAGGACGAGGGCGACCAGCAGGACGAGCCCGAGCCGCAGCCGGCCGGGGCGGCCGCGGAGCACGCCGTAGCGCAGCGACGCGTAGGCGGTGACGACCGCCGCGATGAGGGCGCTGCGCGTGAGCGTCGTCGCGACGCCCAGCGCGGTGACGACCGTGAGGGCCAGCGCGCCCGCCTGCAGGCGGGCCGCGGTCAGCCGCTCGAGCGCCAGGCCGAGGGCGGGCACGAGGGCGAAGCCGAGCGTCAGCGCCGACAGCAGCAGCGAGCCGCTGCGCACGACGTCGACGTCGCCGACGGCCCCGCGCGAGAGGGCGTCGTCGGTCGTCGCCTTGACCTCGAACACCTGCGCCTGGAACTCCGGCACCTGCAGCACGTCGACGAGGAAGCGGCTCCAGACCTCCGGCGCCGCGAACTCGAGCAGCGCGCAGCCCGCCAGCAGCGCGGCGAGCGCCAGGACGACGCGCACCACGCGACGCAGCTCCTGGCCGGTGAGGCCGAGCCGGCGGCAGGCGAGGAAGGCGACGACGAACAGGACGTTGGTGCGCCAGGACAGCAGGCGGGGCTGGAAGGGCACGTCGAACAGCAGGCCCGGGGCGACGACCGGCAGCAGGAGGTACGCCGTGACCAGCGCCAGGTAGGCCAGGGCCAGGCCGTCGAGCAGGTCGAGGCGCGGCCGCCCGCGGGCCGCGCGCGCCGCGGCGAGCACCAGCCCCAGGACGAGCAGCTCCTTGAGGCCGCCGAGCTGGCGCACGGCGCCGAGCGGGGCGCCGTTGGCGAGCAGCGCTGACAGCAGCACCTGCTGCAGGGGCAGGAAGACGAGCAGCGCGACCAGCCCGGCGACCGGGCGCCGCACGACGGCGACGAGGACGGCGACGACGCCCGCGGCCAGCAGCGCGGTGCCGCCCAGGCCGAGGGCGAGCACGGCCAGCACACTGACGGGCGCCAGCACGAGCAGCAGCAGCGGCAGGCCGCGCTCGAGCGTCGTCACGCGGCGAGCCCGGCGGCCCGCCGCAGCACCGCGACGTGCCCGGCCACCGACGCCTCCCAGGAGAAGGCCCCCGCCCGGCGCACCGCCCGCGCCGAGACGGCAGCGCGCTGGGCGGCGTCCTCGACGACGCCCCGCAGCGCGGCGCAGAGGGCGTCGAGGTCGCCGTCGGGCACGAGCACGCCGCCGTCGGCGACCACCTCGCCCGTCGCGGTGTTGTCGTAGGCCACGACGGGGGCGCCGCAGGCCATCGCCTCGACGGCCGGCAGGCCGAAGCCCTCACCGGCCGAGGTGAGGAGCACGGCGTCGGCGCCCTGGTAGAGCCGCACCAGCTCCTCGAGCGGCACGTGCCCGCGCAGCACGACGCGCTCCGGGTGCGGCGCCGCGGCGACCAGCCCGGCCATCGTGGCGGCGTACCAGGGGGCGATGCGGCCGGTCACCTGCAGCACGTGCGGCAGGCCGGCGTCGGCCAGCGCCCCGACGGCGGCGAAGGCGTGGTCGTGGCGCTTGCGGGGGTCGTACTCGCCGACGAGCAGGACGTACGGCTGCGCCGGGGACCGCGCGCCCGCCGCCGGCCGGAAGCGCGGGGCCACGCCGTGGGGCACCACCGTCACCCGGGCCGGGTCGACGCCGACGTGCTCGACGGCCGCCGCCGCCGCCCAGGCGCTGCCGGTGAGCAGCGCGTCGGCGTGCCGCGCCCGGCGGGTGCGGCGGAGCCAGGCCTCGCGCTCGGGGCCGTCCCCGAGTGCGGGCAGCACGTCGTGCAGCGTGTGCACCCACGGCTGCCGCACCCGCCGCGGCAGGTCCATCGCGGGCGTCCAGACGACGTCGGCGCCGACCCGCCGCAGGTCGACCGGCAGCAGCAGGTCGTGCTCCCGCGTCGCCCAGCGGCCGGGGGCGACGCGCACGGCCGCGGCGCGGCGGACGCCGGGCGGCAGCGCCGGGCGACCGGCCACCAGGGCGGTCGCCTCCACGCCCTCGGTGCGGCCCAGGCCCGCGAGCACCTCGCGCAGGTAGGTGCCGAGCCCGCGGAAGGCGGAGGCGTCGACGAGCGACCGGCCGTCCACCAGCACGCGCACCCGGTCCCCCTCCCGACCGGCAGCAGCGTAGGTCCCGCGCGGCTAGGGTGCGGCCGTGGACCTCGTGGGCTACCTGGGCGTGCTCCGGCGTCGGCTCCTCCCGCTCCTGCTGTGCCTGGTGGCCGGTGCGGCCGGCGGCTGGTACGTCGGCAACGCCCCCGAGCCGACGTACGCCGCGACCTCGCGCGCGCTGGTCAACCTGCCGGTGGCCTCGGGCGAGGTGCAGGACACCCTGGCCGGCACCCAGCTGTCCGGCAGCTTCATCCAGACCTACGCCAGCATCGCGACCTCGCGGGCCGTCGCCGAGCGCATGAAGGGCCAGCTCGGGCTGCCCGAGACGGTCGAGGGCCTGCAGGGCAAGCTCGCCGCCTCGCAGGTCGAGGGCACCTTCCTCATCGACATCACGGTCACCGACGGCGACCCGACCCGGGCGCGCATCCTCGCCGACACCGCCGCGGTGGCCCTCGGCGACACCGTCGCCGACCTGGAGCGCGGCAAGGCCAACGCCGTGCAGGCGCAGCTGCTCGACCGCGCGGCGCAGCCGTCCGGCCCGGTGTCGCCGCGGCCCAAGCTCTCGCTCGCCCTCGGGCTGGCCGTCGGCCTGGCCGTCGGGCTCGCCCTGGCCGCGCTGCTCGAGGCCCTCGACCGCACGGTGAAGACGGTGGCGCAGGGCGAGACGGCCTTCGGCGCGCCGCTGCTGGCGATGGTCCCGCAGCGCCGCGAGGGCGGCCGGCTGGTGGTGGCGGACGACCCGAGCGCCGTCGCCGGCGAGCCCTACCGCGCGCTGCGCACGTCGGTGCAGTTCCTCGACACCGACGCGCCCGTCCGCACGATCCTCATCACGAGCGCCACGCCCGGCGACGGCAAGACGACGACCGCGGCCAACTTCGCCCTCGCGCTCGCCGCGTCGGGGCAGTCGGTCGCCGTGGTCGACCTCGACCTGCGCCGCGCCGCGCTCGCCGAGGTCTTCGGCCTCGAGGGCCAGGTCGGCGTCAGCTCGGTGGTGCGCCGCCAGGTGCCCCTCGACGACGCGCTGCAGCAGTGGAACGACGGCCTGGCGGTGCTCCCGGCCGGCCGGCCGCTGCCCCCCAACCCGTCGGAGATCCTGGGCAGCCAGGCCATCAGCCGGCTGCTCGACGCCCTGACCGCGCGGGTCGACGTCGTCGTCGTCGACAGCCCGCCGGCGCTGCCGGTCACCGACGCCGTCGCGCTCGCCAACGCGGTCGACGCCGTCGTGCTCGTCGCGCGCCACGGCCGCACGCTGCGCAGCGCCGCGGCCGAGACCAGCCGCCGGCTGCAGGCCGTGGGCGCGCCGGTGGCGGGCTTCGTGCTCAACGCCGTGCCCGGCCGCGACGCCCGCGGCTACTACACCGACTACCGCTACGGCCCAGCCGAGGAGTCCCGGCCGGGGTGGCGGGAGCGCCGCCGCGCGCGGCGCGCGACGCGCCGGCGCGACCGGGGCGAGGGGCCGCAGAGCGGTTCAGAGGCACCCGATGTGGTGAAGACGACACGCAGACGCACTCCGGCCGGTACGGTAGGGCGTTGACACGTGGGGCTTGCCCCTCCCACAGACCGAGGACGAGGCTCCGATGCGCGCACGCTGGCTGCTGGCACTGTCGCTGATCGCGGCCGTCCTCCTGGGCGCGGCGCCCGCGCAGGCGCAGGACGCCTACCCGCTGCCCACCACCGGCCAGGGCGTCGTCGACCGCTCGACGGTCCGCGCCGGCGAGTGCGTGACCTTCTCCGGCAGCGGCTTCGCGCCGGGTGCGGCCATCGACGTCACCGACAACGGCGAGCCCCGCGGCACCACGACGGCTGACGCGGCGGGCAGCTACGCCACGCAGGTCTGCTTCTCGACCTCCGCGCAGCTCGGCGCGCACCTGCTCTCCGCGCAGGGCGAGGGCGCCAACGGCGCGCTGCGCACGCTCACCGCGACGGTGACGGTCCTCGGCGTGGCGACCGACGGCGGCGGCACGCAGTCCACGGGCGGCGGTGGCAACCTCGCGCGCACCGGCGCGGAGATCGCCACCCTGCTGCTGGCGGCCGTCGTGCTCCTCGGTGCCGGCGCGCTCCTGGTGACCCAGGCCCGCAGGCGGCGCACCGCCTGACGGTGGCGCCCCTGCCCCGCCGGCGCTCCCGCTCCTCGCGGCGCGCGCGCACACCGCTCCGCCGCGCCCTGCGCCTGCTGCGCTGGCCCCTCGCGGTCCTGGCGCTCGCCGTCGTCGTCAGCGGCGTCGTGCTCGGCGTCCAGGCGCTGCTCGTCGCCCGCGACCTGCAGCGCGCCGACGACCGGCTCGGCGCCCTGCAAGCCGCCGCCTCGCAGCCCGAGCAGCTCTCCCGCCTGCCCGGGCTGCTCGCCGAGGCGCAGGGCCTCACCGCCCGGGCGGCCGACCGCACCGACGGGCCGCTGTGGGACGCCTGGCGCCGCGCGCCGCTGCTCGGCGACACGGTGACCACCACCGCGGGCACGGCGCGGGAGGTCGACCGGCTCACGACGACGGTGCTGCCCCCCGTGCTGGCCGGCGTGCAGGCGCTGCCCGGGCTGCGCGACGCCGGCGGCCGCGTCGACCTCGCCCTGCTGGCCGCCCAGGCGCCGGTGCTGCGCACCGCGCTCGACGAGGCCCGCGCCACCCGCGGCCGCCTGGAGGCGCTGCCCGAGCCGGCCGTGCGCGAGGTCGTCGACGGCCGGCAGGAGCTCGTCGACCGCCTGCGCGCCTTCGAGACGCAGCTGGCCGGCCTGTCGGCCGCCGCCGACGCCGGGCCGGGGCTGCTGGGCGCCGCGGGCCCGCGCCGCTACCTGCTGCTCGTGCAGAACAACGCCGAGGCCCGGGCGAGCGGCGGCATCGTCGGCGCGTACGGCGTCGTCGCCGTCGCGGACGGGCGGCTGTCGCTCGAGGACGTCGGCCCGGGCAACGAGCTGCTGCCCACCCCCGGCCCGGCGGTCGACCTCGGTCCGGAGTACGCCAACCGCTACGCCCGCCTCGGCGCGCTGCAGGACTGGCGCGAGCTCACGGCCACGCCCGACTTCCCCAGCGCGGCGCAGGTCGCCCTCGCCCTGTGGCGCGAGACGCGGGGCGAGCAGCTCGACGGGGTCCTGTCGGTCGACCCCGTCGCGCTGTCGGACGTGCTGGCCGCGACCGGGCCGCAGCCCGTCGCCGACGGGCGGACCGTGAGCGCCGAGGACGCCGTCGCCCTCCTGCTCGTCGACGCCTACGCCCGCTACCCCGACCAGGAGCGCCGCGACGCCGTGCTCACCAGCACGGCCGAGTCGGCGTTCCGCGCGGTGGCGGCGGGCGCGGGCGCGCCGCTCGCGCTGGCCGAGCGGCTCGGCCACGCGGCGGCCACGGGCCACCTCAAGCTCTACTCCACCAGCCCCGCCGAGCAGGAGGCCCTGCGCCGCACCAGCCTGGCGGGCGCGCTGCCGGCCGACCGCGGACCGTACCTGTCGGTCGTCACCCAGGACGCCGGTGCCAGCAAGCTGTCGGTCTACCTGGACCGCACCGTGACGGTGACCGGCGGCCTGTCGGCCGAGCTGCAGGACTACGGCGACGGGCGGGGGCCGCAGCGCCAGCACGTCGCCGAGGTCGCGGTGACCCTCACGAGCACCGCGCCGGCCTCCGGCCTGCCCGACTACGTCGTGCTCCGCGAGGACCTGCCGGGCGGCGCCGCGCCGGTGCGCGGGCGCATGAACCACGCCGTGTCGGTCTACCTCGGTCGCGGCGGGCAGCTCGACGGCGCGACGCGCGACGGCGTGCCGCTGCCGATGAGCAGCGAGACCGAGCAGGGCATGGCCGTGTTCACCACCGCCGTCGAGCTCGACCCCGGGCAGAGCACGACGCTGCTGCTGCGCGTCCGGCAGCCCGCCCCGGAGGACGGGCTCGTCTACGCGCAGCAGCCGCTCGTCCGCGACGACGCCCTGGTCGTGCGCCCGGATTGACCCGTTCGCCCGGACGAGTTGGTGCGAACGCCCCACGACGGCCCCGTACTGGTGCGTAACCTCCGTCACATGGGACTGACGGCGGACCGCGCGCCCGCGCGCGCGGGGGCTGCCGCCGCCGCGGCGGCGCGCGACGCGCGTGCCCGGCTCCCCCGCGGCCGCCCCGCGTGGGAGCGTCGCTACGCCGCCACGCTGCCGCTGCTGGACGTCGTCGCCGTGGGCCTCGCGGTGCTGCTCGTGCTCGCCGGCCCCCTCGGCGACCTCGCGCCCGGGCGGCCCGACTGGCAGGCCGGCCTGCTGGTGCTCGTCACCTGGCCGCTCGCGCAGGCCCTGACCGGCAGCTACCAGTCGCGCCTGCTCGGCTTCGGCTCGGAGGAGTTCAAGCTCGTCCTCGCGGCCAGCTTCCGGTTCGGCGTCGCGCTGGTCGTGGGCTGCGCGCTGCTGCACCTCGACTTCCGCCGCAGCCCGCTGCTGCTGCTGCTCGTCGCCGGCACGCTGCTGCTCCTGCTCGGGCGCCGGGTCGCCCGCCGCGTGCTCTGGGCGCGCCGGGCCGAGGGCCGCACGCTGCACCGGATGCTCGTCGTCGGCCCGCTCGGCTACGCCGTCGACGTCGTCCGCGAGGTGCGCCAGCGCCCCGACACCGGCTTCGAGGTCGTCGGGCTCTGCACCACCGACAGCCACCGCCCCGAGGCCCAGGAGCACGGCGCCGCCGTGCTCGGGGGGCTGGACCGCGTGCTCGACGTCATCGGCGAGCAGGCCGTCGACACCGTCGCGGTCGTCGGCGGCGCCGACATGCCGACCGGCTTCATCCGCCGCCTGGCCTGGCAGCTCGAGGGCACCGGCATCGACCTCATGGTCGCGCCGGCGATCACCGACGTCGCCGGCCCGCGCGTGCACGTCCGACCGGTGGCCACGCTGCCGATGCTCTACGTCGAGGCGCCGCGCTTCACCGGCATCACCCGGGCCGTGAAGTCCGGGCTCGACCGCACCGCGGCCGTCGTGCTGCTGCTGCTGGCGCTCGTGCCGCTCCTGCTCGTCGCCGCGCTGGTGAAGGGGACGAGCCGCGGCCCGGTCTTCTTCCGGCAGCGCCGGCTCGGCCACGAGGGCCGGCACTTCACGATCCTGAAGTTCCGCACCATGTACGACGGCGCGGACGCGGTCGACCTGACCACCGACAACGAGTCTGACGGCCTGCTCTTCAAGATCCGCGAGGACCCGCGCATCACGCCCGTCGGCCGGGTGCTGCGCCGCCTCAGCGTCGACGAGCTGCCGCAGCTGCTCAACGTGCTGCGCGGCGACATGTCGCTCGTCGGGCCGCGCCCGCTGCCCGAGCGGCTCGAGGACTTCGTCGGCGACGAGCACCGCCGCCTGCTCGTCAAGCCCGGCATGACCGGCCTCTGGCAGGTCTCAGGGCGCTCGGACCTCGACTGGGAGGAGACGGTCCGCCTCGACCTCTACTACGTCGAGAACTGGTCGCTCGCCCTCGACATGGTGATCCTGGTGCGCACGCTGGCCGTCGTGCTGCGCGGCTCGGGCGCCTACTAGCCGCACGCACGAGGGCCCGGCCCCCGTGCGGGGCCGGGCCCTGTGCGTGGTGCCGTGCGGTGCGTGCGGGCTAGGCCGGCACCTCGACGGTCGCGGAGACCGCCTCGCCCTTGACGGCCGTCACAGCGGCGTCGACCGACTGGCCGGGCGCGAGGGCCCGCAGCGTCCACTCGCCGTCGGCGGCGTAGAAGCGGAAGTAGCCCGTCGCGGAGGTCTGCACCTCGGCCGTGAACTCCCCGGTGCTGCCGAGCAGCCGGACGTACGCGCCGGCCAGCGGCGAGCCGTCCTTGACGACGGTGCCGTGGATGACGGCCTCGGCGGCCGACACCTCGAGCGCCGGCAGGGTGTCCTGGTCAGGGGCGCCGCACATCAGACGTCCTTCTGGATCGGGACGCCGACGAGCGAGCCGTACTCCGCCCAGCTGCCGTCGTAGTTCTTCACGTCGGTCTTGCCGAGCAGCTCGTGCAGCACGAACCACGTGTGCGACGAGCGCTCGCCGATGCGGCAGTAGGCGATGGTCGGGCGGCTGTCGTCGAAGCCCTGCTCGCCGTAGAGCGCGGCCAGCTCCTCGTCGCTGCGGAAGGTGCCGTCGTCCGCGGCGGCCTTGCTCCACGGGATGTTGATCGCGCTGGGCACGTGGCCGGCGCGCTGGCTCTGCTCCTGCGGCAGGTGGGCCGGCGCCTTGATCTTGCCGCTGAACTCGTCGGGGCTGCGGACGTCGACGAGGTTCTTGCTGCCGATCGAGGCGACGACCTCGTCGCGGAACGCGCGGATCGACAGGTCGGCGTCCTTCGCCTGGTACTGCGTGGCCGGGCGCTCGGGGACGTCCTTGACCAGCTCGCGGCCGTCGAGTTCCCACTTCTTGCGGCCGCCGTCGAGCAGCTTGACCTTGTCGTGGCCGTACAGCTTGAACTGCCAGTAGGCGTAGGCGGCGAACCAGTTGTTGTTGCCGCCGTACAGCACGACGGTGTCGTCGTTGCTGATGCCCTTCTTCGACAGCAGCGCCGAGAAGGCGTCGCGGTCGATGACGTCGCGGGCCTCCGGCTGCTGCAGCTCCTGCGTCCAGTCGAGGCGGACGGCCCCGGCGATGTGCCCGCCGTCGTAGGCGGACACGTCCTCGTCGACCTCGACGAAGACGGTGCCGGGCTCGTTCAGGTGTGCCTCGGCCCAGTCGGCGTCGACCAGGACGTCAGCGCGGCTCATGCAGTGCTCCTTCGGTGGGTGTGCGTCAACAGGAAGAGGTGCAGCTCGCAGCCGAGGCACAGCCCGAACGCCGCGTTGAGGAACGCGGCGACGAGGGCGGCCGAGACCGCGACGGCGAAGACGGGCGTCCCGACGCCGACGAGGGCGACGAGGGCGAACACCAGGCCGACGGCCTGGGCGGTGCGCAGCGGGCGGGCGTCCTCGAGGGCGGCCGGCGGGGCGAGCCCCAGCGCGCGCCGGACGGCGCGCCAGAGCGGGCCGTACGGCGAGCGGCCGGCGGCGCCCAGGGCGAAGACGCCGGCCTGCAGCGCGAGCAGCGGCCAGGCGCCGGTGACGAGGACGACCGCGAGGACGGCGGTCGTGACGCCCGCGCCGAGGCGCGGGCCGCGGGGGTCGACCCCGGCTGGGCGGGTGGTGCTCATGACGTGGGCCTCTCGGGCTCCTGGGGGACGGGGGTGCGTCAGCTCAGGAGGGGCGACACAGGCAGCCGGCGGTGCGGCACAGGTCGACCGCCCGCCTGCTCGTCAGTGGGACGCCCATGTCACGAGGGTAGCGCGGCGAGCACGTCGGCCCGGCGCGGTGCCCCGGACGCCCGGCGCACCTCGCGGCCGCGGCCGTCGAGCACCAGCGTCGTCGGCGTCTTGCGCACGTCGAGGCGGCGCACCAGCTCGAGGTGCTGCTCGGCGTCGACCTCGACGTGCACCACGCCGGGCTCGGTGCCGGCGACGTGGGCGAGCAGGGTGCGGGTGGCGCGGCAGGGCGCGCAGAAGGCGCTGCTGAACTGCAGCAGCGTCGCGCGCTCGCCGAGCACCGCGCCGAGGGCGGTCACCTCGGCCGTGAGGTCCTGGGCCGCGTCGTCGTCCTGCACCTGCCGCACCCTCCCCTGCCGGGCCCGCCACACCAGCCCGGCCGCGGTGGCGGCGGCGAGCAGCACGGCGAGCAGGAGCACGCCGGGTGCAACCCCGGGTGCCGCCGGGGCCTTCCCTAGCGCGCCAGCACCACGTCGCGCGCCGACGCCTCGACGACCAGCCCGTCCGGCTCGACGCGGACGTCCTCGAGCGTGAGGTCGTACGGCAGCTCGGGCACGGTGGCCGAGACGGTCAGCGCCTCGACGACGGCGTCGGCGACGCGGTCGGGCGCCGGCTCGCCCTCGACGGTCACCTCGGTGGCCGAGGTCGACACCTCGCGCCCCTCGACGACGACGTCGGCGAGCACGGACGCCTCGAGGTCCTGGCCGAGCACGCGCACGCTGCCGGAGATGCGCAGCTGGTCGCCGGCCGGCTCGAGCGCGAGGTCGAGGCCGCGCGCGCGGGCCCGCAGCACGTCGTACGTGACGAGCACCGAGCCCGTGACCCGGTCGACCGGCACGTCGACGACCGACCCGGACAGCGCGTCGGACAGCGGCAGGTCGACGCCGCGCAGCCGCGCGGTGAAGCGCTCGACCGGCAGGTCGCCGGCCTGCACGTCGCCCTCGACGCGGATGTCGTCGTAGCGCCCGCCGAGCGCCTGCACGAGGAAGGACGCGCCGCCGATCTCGACGTCGGGCGGGCTGCTCAGCTGGCCGGCGAGCTCCTCGCTGATGCGCCGCTCGGCCGCGCCCTCGGCGAGCCGGTCGCCGGCGACGAGCAGCCCCGCGACGACGAGCAGGGCGACGAGCCACTTCACGGGAGCACGAGCCCGCCGGCGACGAGCGCGACGGGGGCGAGCGCGGCGTACGGCAGGAAGAGCCCCACGGGGGTGAGGGCGGAGGCCCGGCGGGCGTCGCGGCGGCCGGCGCGCAGCTCGGCGGCGCCGAGGTCGACGGCGAGGTCGGCGGTGGCGGCGGTGGCGGCGACGGCCAGGCCGAGCAGGGCGCCGCGGCTGCCGGACACCGCGCCGGTGGACCCCGCGACCGCGGAGGCGGCGGCGACGCCGGCCCCCAGGCCGAGCAGCAGGCCCGGCCAGCCGCGGGTGGCGCCGGTGGCGAGCAGCGGGCGCGTGGACACGAGGTCGCCGACCCGGCCGGCGAGCAGGCAGGCGGCCGCGGCGGCGAGCGCCACGAGCACCGCCTCGTCGCCGCCGTCGCGGTCGCGCAGGCCGACGAGGCAGGCGAAGCAGGTCACGAGCACGACGACGAGCAGGGTGTCGGCGAGCGCCTCGGTGACGCGGTCGCGGCCGCGGCGCACGAGCTGCAGCACGAGGGCGGCGACGAAGGCGACGGCGACCACGCCGGCGAGCGCCCCGACGTCGTCGCGGGCGCTGTCGGACAGCAGCACGAGCGCGTCGCCGGCGGCCAGGGCGCCGACCGCGACGGCGAAGGCCGCCTCGCTCGAGGGCGCGTCGACGAGGGCCAGCACGCCGAGCACGAGCACGACCTGGGCGACGGCGACCGCGGCGAGCAGCACGCCGGGGCCGGGCAGCGAGGCGAGCACCAGCGCGCCGCCGACGAGCGCCGGCCCGAGCCCCTGCAGCAGCACGGGCGGGCGGGCCGCGGCGCCGGGCGTCGTCGCCGGGGCGGCGGTGTCCGTCACGGCGCGTCCCCCGGCGTCGGGGCCACGGTCGTCTCGGGCGTCTCGGTCACGCGTGCATCGTGCCAGGCCCGGCGCGGTCTACCCGCCCGCGAACGGCGGGAGCACGTCGACGAGGTCGGCGCCCGACACGTCGACGGCGTCGTGCGGCCGCTCGCCGACCGGCGCCCCGTCGACGACGAAGGAGCAGACGCCGAGCACCCGCTCGAGGGCCGGCCCGTGGTCGGCGACCGCGGCGGCCAGCAGCTCCGCGAGCGTCGCCGCCGTCCGGGCCTCCTCGCCGGTGCCGGCGGCGGCCTTGGCCGCGGCCCAGTAGCGCAGCGTCGTCACGGCGTGTCCCCCTCCATCGCGAGCACCTCCTGCAGGTGGTCGCCGATCCGGTCGAGCAGCGCGGGCGTCGTGCCGGCCTCGGCGTGCCCCATGCCCGGCTCCAGCCACAGCGGCGCGCCCGCGCGGGCCAGCGCCGCCGGGTGCTCGGGCCCGAAGTAGCCGTCGGCGTCGCCGTGCACGACGAGCAGCGGCACCGGCACGTCGGCGACGCACGCCGCGGGCGGCAGCGGCGGCACGGCCCAGCCGCGCGGGTCGACGCGCGTGCGCAGCGCGGTGCGGGCGACCAGGCGGCCGGCGCGCGTCTCGACGAGCAGGTGCAGCCGGCGCATCGCGCGGGTGGCGGTGGCGCGGGTCGACCACGGGCCCGTCCCGCTCACGGCGACGACGGCGTCGGGGCGCTCGTGCAGCCCGTAGCCCGCGACGCCCGAGGCGTGGCGCACCACCGCGGCGGCGCCCATCGAGAAGCCGACCGTCGCCACGCGGCGCGCCCCGCTGGCCCGGGCGTGCGCCACCGCGGCGTCGACGTCGAGCACCTCCCGGTCGCCCAGCGTCGACAGCCCGCCGGACCGGCCGTGCCCGCGGGCGTCGTACGACAGGACCGTCGCGCGGCGGGCGAGGCGGGCGGTGATGCGCCGGACGGCGGGCCCGTCGGACGAGCCGGAGAAGCCGTGCGCGACGACCAGCCAGGTGCTCCCCGCGCCCTCGACGCGGGCGCGCAGCCGGACGCCGTCGGCGGTGCACAGCACCTGCGCGCGCTCCCGGACCTGCGTCACACCCGCCATCCTGGCGCAACCCGCTTGGTACTGTCGGCGCGGGCAACGGCGCCCGGCTCGGCACGCGACGGCTCCGCTCGGAGCCGCACGACACCGGAGGCGCCCATGGCCCGCCTGCTGCTCCTCACCAACGCGCTCATGCCGTCGTCGGAGGTGCTGCCCGCGCTGGGCCTGCTCGCGCACGAGGTGCGCGTCGCGCCGATGGAGGCCGCCGCGCTGCTCGACGCACCGCCGTCGGACGCGCTGCTCGTCGACGCCCGGCGCGACCTCGTGCAGGCCCGCTCGCTGTGCCGCCTGCTGCGCACGACCGGTGTCGACGGCCCGCTGTTCGCGGTGCTCACCGAGGGCGGCCTGGCCGCGCTGTCGGCCGAGTGGGGCGTCGACGACGTGCTGCTCGACTCGGCCGGGCCCGCCGAGGTCGACGCCCGGCTGCGCCTCGCCGTCGGCCGCTCGGCCGCCGCCGCGAGCGCCGTCGCCGACCCGGGCGTCGTGCGCGCGGGCGAGCTGACCATCGACGAGGGCACCTACACCTGCCGCCTGCGCGGCCGGCCGCTCGACCTCACGTTCAAGGAGTTCGAGCTGCTGAAGTACCTCGCCCAGCACCCGGGCCGCGTCTTCACGCGCGCCCAGCTGCTGCAGGAGGTCTGGGGCTACGACTACTACGGGGGCACGCGCACGGTCGACGTCCACGTCCGCCGGTTGCGCGCCAAGCTCGGCACCGAGCACGAGCAGCTGATCGGCACCGTGCGCCACGTCGGCTACAAGTTCGTCACCCCGCCCCTGGCCGCTCTCGACGAGGAGCCGGTGCCCGCACCGGTCTAGTGGTCGGCGCAGCAGGGCGTCGGCGTCGGCGTCTCGAACGGCGTGGCGCGCCCGCCCGCGAGCGGGTCGACGGTGAGCACCAGCCGGCCGGCCTGCACGAGCGGGCGCACGTGGTCGCGGGTGACGAGCGGGACGTCGCCCGGCACGTCCCCGCCGCCGCCGAGCAGCACCACGCGCGCGACGGCCGAGCGCGCCAGGACGTCGGCGACCGGCAGGGTGCCGCGCAGCGCGGCCTCCCCCGGGAAGACCACCGCCCGTCCGCCCTCGTGGCCGTCGGCGGGCCGCGGCGCGAGCGGCGTCAGCGCCCGCACCGCGTCGACCGGCACGCCCCCGGCCAGGCCCAGCGAGAGCACGACCGCGCCGCCGGCGAAGTGCGTGCAGCCCAGCACCAGGCCGTCGCCGAGCGCGGCCGCGAGCCCGCGCAGCAGGTGGTCGGCCTCGCGGAGCGAGGCCTGCCCGGTGTCGAGCGCGACGACCGGCCCGGCGGCGGGCCCGGGGTCAGGCGGGCCCGCCGTCGGCGCCGGGCTCACACCGGGTAGGCGAAGATCGGGTTCGTGTAGAACCACAGGTCCAGCCACGGGTCCGCGTCGCCGACGACGTCGAGCGCCGGGCCCGACGGGTCGACCGAGGCGCCGTACAGGCCGGTGGCGTAGCGGTTGCCGTCCGAGCCGCGCAGGCGGACGTACGTCGGCTCGTCGAGCCGCCCGAGCGAGCGGGTGATCGTCGTCGGGCCGGTCGCGCCGCGGGCGTCGAAGCTGCCGCGCACGCGGGTGCGCGGGGCGCGCAGGGCGTCGCGGTCGGCGGCCGGGCCGGTGATCGCGCCCTGGATGAGGTCCACGCGCGCCAGCTTCGGCACGAACTCCGACCAGTTGGGGCGCACCGCCGGCGTGGCGGTGACGACGAGGGTCAGCGCGCTGCCGCGCGGGGCCGTGAGCACGCCGCCGAGCGGCACCTCCTTGCCGCCGGCGCGCAGCCGCACGTCGAGCGACTCCAGCAGCCCGCCGTGGTCGACCCAGACGCGGCCGGCGCGCAGGCCGTCCATCACGCCCTGGTAGGAGAAGTCGACCGACCCGACGTGCGTGCGGCTGTAGAAGCCCGGCCAGTAGTCGCCGTTGGTCAGCTGCGGCCCGCGGGGGTCGTAGACCGGGTCCTCGTAGCGGCCGTTCGTGGCGAAGTCGCTGCCCGGGCCGCGCTGGCTGGTGTCGCCGTAGACGACGTGGTTGTCGGAGTTGGCCGTGATCCACCACGGCTTGCCCTCGGCGAGCAGGCTGTCCCAGAGGCCGCCGACGGTGGCCGTCATCCAGTCGAAGCCGCCGTAGGTGCGGTAGCTCTCGAGCGGGTAGCCGGGGAAGCTGGCCGCCGACGGGCCGTTGTCGTAGAAGCCGCGACCGGCGCCGGGGCCGGTCGGGGTGGGGAGGCCGGCGGCCTGGTGGCCCGGGGCGCCTTCCATGCCGATCGCGATCCGGTCGGCGGCGTCGCGCCACCCGCGGATCTCGTGCGGGCTGTCGACCCCGCGGCGCGCCGGGTGGTTGGCGAGCATGAGGGCGTCCTGCACGCGCTTGCTGCTCTTGGCCTCGGCCAGGAAGACCAGGCCGCGCTGCGCGAGGGCCTCGTTCTCCGGCGTGCTGGCGCCGCGGCCGGCGCCCGAGCCGTCGTAGTCGAGCTCGAACTGCTTGAGGACGGCGACCTCGTTCGCGCCGGGGTGCACGAAGACGGTGCCGTGCTCGGCGGCCGGGATGTTCCACTCCAGGCCCTGGAAGGTCAGCGTGTCCTTGACGAGCGCGCGGGCCTGCTGGATGTCGGGGTTGACGCGCTCGACGCCGATGCGGGTGTGCTGCGCGCTGCCGTGGTCGGTGATGACCAGCCAGTCCAGGCCGTACGCGTTGGCGTGCTGCACCTGGTCGAGGACGCGGTAGCGGCCGTCGCTGGAGTACTGCGTGTGCGTGTGGTGGTCGCCGGCGAGCCACTGGAAGCCGCCGAGCGGCGGGCGGTGGCTGCGGCTCACCGTGCCGGTCGCCGCGGCGGCGGGCGCGGCGCCCGCGACGCCGAGGCCGGTCATCGCGGCGGCGCTCGCGCCGAGCAGGCCGGCGGACTGCAGGAAGCGGCGGCGGCCGAGGGCGCGGGGCGGCAGCTCGGCGTCGGGCACGCGGACGTCGAGCGCCTCGGGCAGCGCGCCCTCGTGCGCGTGGCCGTGCGGGTGGCTGTGGTCGTGCGGGTGGGGGTGGTCGTGCGGGTGGTCGTGGCTCACGGTGTCCTCCGGCGTCGTCGCGACGTCCGCGACCCTCCTCCCGCTGCCCCGCCCCGGTGACCGACGGCCGGTGAACACCTCGCGAACACGCCCGGTCTAGCGTCGGCGCGTGCAGACCCTGACCGCACCGGAGGCCGCCGAGGTCCGCGCGCTCGCCGCCGCGGCGCAGGCCGTCGACGGCTCGCCGCCGCTGTCGGACCAGGTGCTGCTGCACCTCACCGACCCCGGGGAGCACCTGCTCGTGCGCGCGGAGGGGCGGCTGGTCGGCTACGCCGTCGTGCAGGACGGCACCGGCGAGCTGGTCGTCGCCCCCGACGCCCGGCGCCGCGGCACCGGGCGCGCCCTGGCGGCGCAGCTGCTCGCGCTCGACCCGGCGCTCGCGGTGTGGGCGCACGGCGAGCACCCGGCGGCGACCCGCATCGCCACCGGGCTGGGCATGCAGCGCGTGCGGGTGCTGCACAGGCTCGCGCGGCCGCTCGACGCCCCGCTGCCGCCGGTCGCGCTGCCGCCCGGCACGACGCTGCGCCCGTTCGTCGTCGGGCAGGACGAGCGGGCCTGGACCGAGGTCAACGCCCGCGCCTTCGCCTCGCACCCCGAGCAGGGGCGCTGGGGCGTCGAGGAGGTGCTGGTCCGCGAGCGCGAGCCGTGGTTCGACCCGGCCGGCCTGCTGCTCGCCGAGCGCGACGGCGTGCTCGTCGGCTCGCACTGGACCAAGGTCGCCCCCGGCGCGGACGGCGTCGACGAGGGCGAAGTCTACGTCGTCGGCGTCGACCCGGCGGCGCAGGGCGGCGGCCTCGGCCGGGCGCTGGTGCTCGCCGGCTTGCACCATCTGCGGGACAGGGGCCTGGCGCGCGTGGTGCTCTACGTGGACGACGACAACACCGGGGCCCGGGCGCTGTACGACCGCCTGGGCTTCGTCACAGCCTCGACGGACGTCCAGTGGGCCGCGGTCCACGACACACCCGGAACGGCTGCGCGGAGCATCTGACAAGGGGATCATGTCGGACGTGGACGACCGTCTCCGGCTGCTGGCGCACTGGCACGCCCGCCGCCGCGAGGTCGACGACCTGCTCGACCCCCTGCTGCAGCACGGCCCCGCCGCGGTCGAGCGCGTGAGCGCCCGGCTCGACGACGTGAGCGAGGCCCTCGCCGCCGAGCGCCTGGCCTTCGAGGCCTTCGCCGCCGCGGCCGAGCTGGCGCAGGTCGCCCTGCCCCGCCCGGTCGGCGCGCTCGAGGCGCTGCCCGTCGACGAGGTGGCGCAGGCGCGCGCCCGCGCGCAGGCCACCCGCGACGCCGTCCGCGGCCACCCGCACCCCGAGATCGTCGACGTGCTGCTGCACCTCGACCAGGACGGCCGGCGCCGCGGCGACGACCCGCTCGTGCCGCCCGTCGTACCGCCGGTCGTCGACCTCGACGACGCGCGCCCCCGGCTGACGCCGGTCGACGACTGACCGGCTAGCGGGCGCCCTTCGGGGCGAAGAACTTCGCGATCAACCGGGCCAGCACGTTGAGCACCAGCACGATGATGATGAGCACGAGCGCGGCGGTCCACGCCCGGTCGATGCCGGGGTTGCCGACGCCCGGGTTGACGAACTGGTAGTACGCGTAGACCGGGAGCGTCGCCATGC
>CANKBT010000011.1 GCA_947479995.1 Frankiaceae bacterium
CAGCTCGACGCGATCAGCCCCGAGCTCGACCCGCTCGCCGACGCCCTGGCGGCGCTGATCGCCGGCGGGAAGCGGCTGCGCCCGGCGTTCTGCTACTGGGGCCACCTCGGGGCGGGCGGCCAGGACAGCGACGCGCTCGTCGTGGCCGCGTCGGCGCTCGAGCTGTTCCAGGCGTGCGCGCTCATCCACGACGACGTCATGGACGGCAGCGACACCCGTCGCGGCCAGCCGGCGGTGCACCGGCGCTTCAGCGCGCTGCACCGCAGCGAGGGCTGGCTCGGCGACCCGGAGGGCTTCGGCGCCGGCGCCGCGATCCTGCTCGGCGACCTGTGCCTGGCGTGGTCCGACGAGATGCTCACCACGAGCGGCCTGCCCGCGGAGGCGCTGCGCACGGGCGTGCCGGTCTTCGCCGAGATGCGCTCGGAGCTCATGGCCGGGCAGTACCTCGACCTGCTCGAGCAGGCGCGCGGCGGCGGCTCGATCGAGCGCGCCCTGCGCGTGCTGCGCTACAAGTCGGCCAAGTACACGATCGAGAAGCCGCTGCACCTCGGCGCCGCGCTCGCCGGCGCCGGGCCCGACGTGCTGCGTGCCCTGTCGGGCTACGGGCTGCCGCTCGGCGAGGCGTTCCAGCTGCGCGACGACGTGCTCGGCGTCTTCGGCGACCCGGCCGAGACCGGCAAGCCCGCCGGCGACGACCTGCGCGAGGGCAAGCGCACGGTGCTCGTGGCGATGGCGCTCGAGGCCGCCGACGCCCGGCAGAGCGCCGTCGTGCGCCGCCACCTCGGCGACCCGCACCTGGGCCCGGAGGGCGTCGCCGCGCTGCGCGCGGTGCTCACCGAGACCGGCGCCCTCGACCGCGTCGAGGCCCTCGTGCGCAGCCGCACCGACGAGGCGCTCGCGGCCCTCGAGGCGGGCCCGGTGACGGGCGTCGCCCGCACCGCGCTGCAGGAGCTGGCGGTCGCCGCGACCGCGCGCACGACCTGACGGCGCTCGTAGCATGAGGGGCGTGACCGCCCCCGCCCTCGCCGCCAACGACCCGTGCTGGTGCGGCAGCGGCCGCCGGTACAAGCGGTGCCACCGCCTGGCCGACCTCGACCCCGAGCGCGCCGCCCGCGAGGCCGCGCAGCGCGAGGCCGCGGCCCGGCAGGCCGCCTCGCTCGTGCGCCCCGGGCGGGTCTCCCCGCGGCGCCCGGTGCCCGCGCACATCCCGCGGCCGTCGTACGCCCTCGATCCGCGGGGGCACGACAAGCTCCGCGAGAGCGGTGCGCCCAAGGACGCCGACACCATCGCGCGCATGCGGCGCGCCGGGCGCGCGGCGGCCGAGGTGCTCGCCGAGGTCGGCGCGGCCGTGGCGCCGGGCGTCACGACCGACGAGCTCGACCGCGTCGTGCACGAGGCGTGCCTCGCGCGCGGCGGCTACCCGAGCCCGCTGGGCTACGGCGGCGCCGTCATGCCCTTCCCGAAGTCGGTGTG
This sequence comes from Frankiaceae bacterium, assembly GCA_947479995.1. Classification (GTDB taxonomy): domain Bacteria; phylum Actinomycetota; class Actinomycetes; order Mycobacteriales; family SCTD01; genus CANKBT01. The sequence continues at coordinate 1,474 of CANKBT010000011.1, forward strand.
CACCAGCGTCAACGAGGTCATCTGCCACGGCATCCCCGACAGCACGGTGCTGCGCGACGGCGACATCGTGAACTGCGACGTGACGATCTACCTCGACGGCGTGCACGGCGACACCAACGCCACCTTCCTCGTCGGCGAGGTCGACGAGGCCTCGCGCGCGCTGGTGGAGGTGACGCGCGAGTGCCTCGACCTCGGCATCGCCGCCGTGCGGCCGGGCGGCACGGTGCGCGACATCGGCCGGGCCGTCCAGGCCCACGCGGAGGGCAAGGGCTACGGCGTCGTGCGCGCCTTCGTCGGCCACGGCGTCGGCCGGGCCTTCCACTCGCCGCCGCAGGTGCACCACTACGACCACCCCGGCGCCACGCAGCGCCTCGAGCCCGGCATGACCTTCACCGTCGAGCCGATGATCACGATCGGCGACCACGAGCACGTGATGTGGGACGACGGCTGGACGGCGGTGACCCGCGACCGGTCGCGCAGCGCGCAGTTCGAGCACACCCTGCTCGTCACCGACGACGGCGCCGAGGTGCTCACCAAGCTCTAGGGCGCGAGCCCCGCGTCGTCCTCATCGACGCCCTCGTCGAGCCCCGCGTCCTCGAGCCACTGCTCGCGCAGGGCGACGGCGGGCGCCCAGGTGTCGAGGTGCACCTCGTCGTCGTCGTCGAGCAGCACGGCCTGCGTGGCATCAGCCCGGAGCTCGAGGCCGAGGGCCGGGAACCGCTCCGGCTCCACCAGCGCGTCGCCGTGCGCGAAGAGCTGGCTCACCGCGAAGGCCGGGTCGCGGACGAGCCGCCGCGCCTGCTCCTCGTCCGTCGGGCAGCAGTCCTGCAGGCGGCGCAGCGCCTCCTCGGCCAAGGCGTCGGGATCGGTCACGAGGACGTCGAGCCGGGCGAGCAGGGCCACACGGTCGCCGGATTGTGCCGGCTCCACCTCCAGCACGCCGCCGTCCTCCTCGGCGAGGAAGAGGTAGGGCCCGTCGTCCGGGTCGTCGTACAGCACCGCCGTGTAGCCGTCGAGCGCGTCCTGCAGGGCCTCGCCGCGCGCCAGGCGCGTGCCGTCCCCCGCGGCGACGGCGCGGGCGTGCGCCACCGCGGCGTCGGCCACGGCCTGCGCGGCAGCGCTCAGGGCGCTGGGGTCGATCGTGCGCGCGTCGGTCTCCACGACCCGACTCTCGCAGTCGACCCGGCGCGCGTCAGCCGGGTTCGCTCTAGGGCGCGAGCCCCGCGTAGTCCTCCCAGCGCTGCGTGACGCGCTCGCCGGACACCACGCTCGCCATGCGGTCGAGGTAGAAGTGCCAGCCGGGAGCGGCGGCCGCGGCGTCCTGCGCCGAGGCGAAGCGCTGCGTGAGGCGCAGCGCGGTCGTCGCGCCCGCGTCGCGGAGGTCGAGCGCCACCCGCCACACCGGCGTGCCCGGCGCGCCGAAGGCGACGACCAGCCGGTGAGGCCGGGCGCACTCCTCGACGGCGACCTCCTCGGTCGGGGCGCCCTCCTCGGCCGTCGGCGTCACCAGCACGCGGCCGGTCGACGGGTCGCCGGCCCACGTGCCGTACCAGAGCCCGCAGCGCTCGCTGTCGGCGAGCGCGCCCCACGCCCACGCGACCGGCGCGGGCAGCACGCGGTCGAAGCGCAGCACGACGCCGTCGCCGTCCGGCACCACCTCGCCCGGGGGCCTCGTCACGCTCATGCCCCGGCCCTTCCCGCCCGGCGGGGACGCGACCCTCGGCCTACGCTCGCGACGTGCGCACCGTCCAGGGCAAGACCGACCGCGTCGTCATCGTCGGAGCCGGCCTCGGCGGCCTGTCGGCCGCCCTGCGGCTGGCCGGAGCCGGGCGCGAGGTGACGGTGCTGGAGCGCGAGAGCGTGCCCGGCGGCCGCAACGGCCTGCTCGAGCTCGACGCGCCGGGCGGCGGCACCTATCGCTTCGACACCGGCCCGACCGTCCTGACGATGCCCGACCTCATCGCGGACGCGCTCGACTGCGTCGGCGAGCGGCTCGAGGACTGGCTGACCCTCACGCCGGTCGACCCGCTCTACCGCGCCTACTACCCCGACGGCTCGACGCTCGACGTCAAGGCCGACCCGCAGGCGATGGCCGCGGAGGTCGAGCGCGTCTGCGGGCCGCAGGAGGCGCAGGGCTACCTGCGCTACGTCGACTTCGTCTCCAAGGTCTACCGGTACGAGATGAAGGACTTCATCGACCGCAACATCGACAGCCCCTTCGACCTCGTCACCCCGAACCTCGCGCGCCTGGTCGCCGCCGGCGGCTTCCGCAAGCTGGCGCCGAAGGTCGCGCAGCACCTCAAGGACCCGCGGACGCAGCGCGTGCTGTCGTTCCAGGCGATGTACGCCGGCCTGTCGCCGCACGACGCGCTCGCCATCTACAGCGTCATCGCCTACATGGACTCCGTCGCCGGCGTGTTCTTCCCCGAGGGCGGCATGCACGCCGTCCCGCGGGCGCTCGCAGGCGCGGCCGAGAAGCACGGCGTGCGCCTGGAGTACGGCCGCACGGTCGCGCGCGTGCTCGTCGAGCACGGCCGCGCGGTGGGCGTCGAGACCACCGACGGCGAGCGCTACGACGCCGACGTCGTCGTGCTCAACCCCGACCTGCCGGTGGCGTACGAGGAGCTGCTGCCCGGGCCGGCGCCGCGCCGCCTCGCGCGCATGGACTACTCCCCCAGCTGCTTCCTGCTGCTGGCCGGCTCGTCGCAGGGCTACAGCAAGACGGCCCACCACAACATCCACTTCGGCCGGCAGTGGCGCGAGGTCTTCGCCGACCTCATCGACCGCAAGCAGCTCATGTCCGACCCCTCGGTGCTCGTCACCGAGCCGACGCACAGCGACCCGTCGCTCGCGCCCGAGGGCAAGCACCTGTACTACGTGCTGTTCCCGACGCCCAACGCCTCGGCCGACATCGACTGGTCGGTCGTCGGCCCGCGCTACCGCGACGAGTGCGTCGCCCGGCTGGAGTCCCTCGGCTACGTCGGCTTCGGCGACGCCATCGAGGTCGAGGACGTCACGACGCCCGCGGACTGGCAGGCCCGCGGCATGGCGCAGGGCGCGCCCTTCGCCGCCGCGCACTCGTTCTTCCAGACCGGGCCGTTCCGCCCGCGCAACCTCGCGCGGGGCGTCGAGGGCGTGGTCTTCGCCGGCTCCGGCACGCAGCCCGGCGTCGGCGTGCCGATGGTGCTGCTGTCCGGGCGCCTGGCCGCCGAGCGCATCCTCGGCAAGGACCCGTCCTACCGGTCGCGCGCGCTGGCCTAGCAGGAGGTGCGCCGCCCGGCGTCGAAGCACCCGGGATGAGCGACACCCCCCGCCCCGCTGCCCGCTGGCTCGCGACCGGCCTGCTGTGCGCTCTCGGCGCGGGCGTCGCCGTGGCGGCCCCCGAGGGCGCGTCCACGCAGGCGGCGCCCGGCCAGGCCGTCCCCGTGCCGGTGCTCACCGAGGGCGTGGGGCTGCTGGCGAACCTGCCCGTCCCCGCGGCCATCTCGATGGAGTTCGCGCGCACCGGCGAGTTCGCGTACGTCTCGAGCACGACCGGCATCTACACGCTCGACACCTCCGACCCGGAGGCGCCGCGCGTGCTCGGGGTGCTGCCGACCGTCAACTTCGAGAACGAGTCGATGACCTACGGCGAGCGCCGCGGCGCCGACGGCGAGCTCGAGCGGTTCGTGCTGCTGGCGGTCGACCTCGTCGAGGCGGGCGCGGGCCTCGACCCGGCCGACCCCGACCCGGGCAGCCTCAACGTCGGTGGGCTCGAGGTCGTGGTCGTCGACGTCACCGACCCGACCGCGCCGTTCGTCCGCGGCCGCGGGCCGGCGACGACGAGCACGCACACCGCCCAGTGCCTGAGCCAGGAGCAGTGCGACTACGCCTACACCGCGGGCGACGGCGGCGCGTTCAGCATCATCGACCTGCGCGACCCGAGCGCCCCGGTCGAGCTGACGACGGTGCGCTCGCCGGCGGCTGGCCCGGGCGGCAGCGGCTTCGCCGACGGCGCGGGCCACTACTGGGACGTCGACGGCGCGGGCGTCGCGTGGCACACCGGCTCGGGCGGCACGGCGGCCTTCGACGTCACCGACCCGACCGCCCCGGTGCTGCTGGCCGCCACCGGCCCGCAAGGCCGCGCGCCCGGGCTCAACGACTTCATCCACCACAACTCGCGGCGCCCGAACGCCGAGCGCTTCGTGCCGGGCGCCGAACCCTCGCTCGCGAACGGCAACGTCCTGCTCGTCACCGAGGAGGACTACTTCGACGGGGGCGAGGAGGTGGTCTGCGCCAACGCCGGCTCCTTCCAGACCTGGTACGTCCCCGACCTCGACGGCGCGGCGTACCGCGCGGCGAACCCGACGGGCGACGTGCAGGACGTCGGCACCATCACCAACCTCGACGCCGTGCAGGCGCCGACGGAGTTTGGCGGCGGGCTGTCGACGCCGGCCGCCGCGTTCTGCTCCGCGCACTGGTTCGACGTGCACCAGGACGGCTTCGTGGCGCAGGGCTGGTACGGCGCGGGCCTGCGCATCCTCGACGTCCGCGACCCGCGCGAGATCGCGCAGCTCGGCTACGCGACGTTCGGCGCGACCGAGGTCTGGGACGCCTACTGGGTGCCGCTGCGCGACGAGGCCGGCGTGGTCACCGGCCGGAAGAGCGACCTCGTCTACACGACCGACGCCGTGCGCGGCGTCGACGTCTTCGAGGTGGCGCTGCCGGCGGCGCCGACCGGCCCCGAGGCGCCGGAGGGCCCGCAGCAGCCGGGCGGGACGGGCGGCACCACCGGCACCGCCGGAGCGACGGGCACCAGCGGCACGACGGGCGGCTCGGGCACGACGGGGGCCACCGGCCGCCGCGGCGCGCTCGCCGCCACCGGCCTGCCGCTGCTGCTCCCGGCGGCCGGGCTGGTGCTGCTGCTCGGCGGCGCGGTCGTGCAGCGCCGGCGCCCGCTCGGCTGACGCCCGCCCGACTGACGTCCTCCCGGCCCGGCGCGCCCGCCGGGCCTGGCAGACTGCCCGGGTGAGTGCACGCGAGCTCGACGCCGCCGGCATCTCCGACCCCGCGCTGCGGGAGGCCTACACCGCCTGCCGGGCCCTCAACGCCGAGCACGGCCGCACGTACTTCCTGGCGACCCGGCTGCTGCCGGCCGCCAAGCGCCCGTACGTGCACGCGCTCTACGGCTTCGCGCGCTACGCCGACGAGATCGTCGACGACCTCGGCAGCACGCTGTCGACGGCGGAGAAGGCCGCGTGGCTGCAGGCGCTGTCGGACGACCCGCTCGGCCACGACTCGCCCGTCGCGCGGGCGCTCGCCGACACGGTGCAGCGGTGGGGCATCCCGCTGTCGCACGTCGAGGACTTCCTGGCCTCGATGCGCATGGACCTCACCGTCCGCGACTACGCGACCTACGACGACCTCATGACGTACGTGCACGGCTCGGCCGCCGTCATCGGCCTGCAGATGGTGCCGGTGCTCGAGCCGCTCGTGCCGCGCGAGGTCGCCGAGCCGTACGCCGCGGACCTCGGCGTCGCGTTCCAGCTCACCAACTTCGTGCGCGACGTCGGCGAGGACCTGCGCCGCGACCGCGTCTACCTGCCGCTGGAGGACCTCGACGCCTTCGGCGTCACCCGCGAGCACCTCGCCCGCGGCGTGGTCGACGGGCCGGTGCGCCGCCTGCTGGCGTTCGAGGTGGCGCGCTGCCGCGAGCTGTACCGCACGGCGCAGCACGGCGTGCGGCTGCTGCACCCGAGCAGCCGCCCGTGCATCGAGACGGCGCTGGCGCTGTACGGCGGCATCCTCGACGAGGTGGAGGCGGCCGACTACCGCGTGCTCGACCGGCGCGTGCGGGTGAGCGGCCCGCGCCGCGCGCGGGTCGCGGTGCCCGGGCTCGCCCGGGCCTGGCACGCCGCCCGGGTTTCGGGGGCACCCACGGGGTGAGGCTGCAGGGGTGAGCAGCGACGCGCGACCCGGCGGCCAGGACGGCCCCGACGACACCCGCCGGATGAGCGAGACCCCCGGCCCCACCCCCGAGCAGAGCCCCGGCCTCGAGCCCGGCGGCAGCGTGACGCCCGGCGACACCCCGCCCGACGAGGGCAGCGAGAGCGGCGCCGCCGGCTCGCACCAGCCCAACGTCGGTCCGGTGAGCGGCAACCGCACGCCGGCCGCCATCGCGCTGACCGTCATCGGGCTGCTCGTGCTGGCCACCGCCGCGCTCGTGGTCGCCAGCTTCATCGCGCTCTAGCCGGCGCGCCGCCGGCGCCCCCACCAGACCCACCAGGCGAGCGTCTGCAGCACGAGGGCGAAGCCGAACAGCAGGTCCTCGACCGGCGCGTAGACGATGCGCCCGTCGCCCAGCAGCTGCGGGGTGTCGCTGCCGACGATGGCGTCGCCGTCGTAGACGACCACGCGGCGCCCGGTGAGGATGCCGTTGGTGAGGAGCTGGAACGGCAGCACGATCGCGTACGACACCCAGAAGACCCGGCGCCGCAGCAGCTGCGTGCGCAGGACGGCGAGGTCGAGCACCACGCTCGCGACGACGCCGAGCAGCGCGGCCTGCGTGTAGGTCACGGCTCGTCCCCGACCGGCCAGTGCCGCTTGACGCTGCGCACGGCCTCGAGCGTGAGCACGGCGCAGACCGGGATGACGAGGAAGAACAGCAGCTCGTCCAGCGGCAGCGCGCCGAGCAGCACGCCGGTGGTCTGCTCCGGGTCGAAGTCCCAGTGGCCCGCGCGGATCGCCAGCAGGTCCCAGGTGACGAAGACCGCGACCACCGGCAGCAGCGTGAGCAGCAGCCGGCGCCAGCGCGCGTAGACGCGCGTCGCGAGCACGACCTCGAGCGGCGCCGTGCCGAGCAGGCACCCGGCGAGCACCGCCAGGTAGACGAGCCTCACGACGGCAGGCGGTCGCGCAGGGCGCGGGCCGCGGCGTGCGGGTCGTCGGCCCCGGTCAGCGCGCGGACGACCACGACCCGGGTGGCGCCCGCGTCGAGCACCTGGTCGAGCGTCGTGGCGTCGACGCCGCCGATGGCGAACCAGGGGCGGTCGGTGCCGAGCGCGGCGGCGGCGCGGGTCAGCGCGAGGCCCGGGGCGGGCCGGCCGGGCTTGGTGGGCGTCGGCCACGTCGGGCCGACGCAGAAGTAGTCGACGCCCGGCTGCGCGGCCGCCGCCCGCACCTGCGCCTCGTCGTGGGTCGACAGCCCGACGACGACGTCGTCGCCGACGACCCGGCGGGCCTGCGCGGGCGTGAGGTCGTCCTGCCCGACGTGCAGCACGTCGGCGCCGCCGACGACCGCGAGGTCGGCGCGGTCGTTGACCGACCACAGGGCGCCGTGCCGGGCGGCCGCCTCGGCGACGACCTCGCACAGCGCCAGCTCCTGGCGGGCCTCCAGGCCCTTCTCGCGCAGCTGCACGACGTCGACGCCGCCGGAGAGCACGGCCTCCAGGAACGTGGGCAGGTCGGGGCGGTCGGGCGTGCACAGGTAGAGCCGCGCGTCCTGCAGCCGCGCGCGGCGGCTCGCGCCGGGCGCGGCGTCAGCCACCGGCCACCGCCCGGACGAGCTCGACCCGGTCGCCGTCGCGCAGCGGCGTGCGCTCGAGCTCGCCGCGCAGCAGGGCGGTGCCGTTGTGCTCCACCACGACCGCGCCGACGGTGAGCCCGTAGTGGGCGACGAGCCCGGGGAGCGTCGTGCCGTCGGGGTGCTCCGACGCGCGCCCGTTGACCGTCACCTGCACGCCGCGAGCCTACGGCGGGAGCACACTGCGCGCGTGCCCGGCGACCGCGACACCCCCACGCCCCCGCGCTCCCCCGACGGCCCGCCGGCGCTCGTGCGCGCCGGCAACCGCGTGCTGCACCTCGTCGAGGACGCGATCTACGTCGCCCTCGCGGTGCTGCTGAGCGCCTGCGCCGCCGTGGTGGTCGTGCGCGCGGGCATCGACCTGGTGGGCGCCGTCGGCGACGACAGCAAGACGGCGCTGCTCGGCGTGCTCGACTCGCTGCTGCTCGTCTTCATCTTCGTGGAGCTGCTCTTCGGCGTCCGCGCGACGCTGGAGAAGCGCGAGATCGTCGCCGAGCCGTTCCTGCTCGTCGGCATCCTCGCGGCCATCAAGGAGATCGTCGTGCTGTCGGTCGAGGCGGCCGAGGAGCTGCTCGGCAAGGGGCCGGAGTTCGCCCGCGCGATGGTCGAGGTCGGCCTGCTCGGCGGCCTGGTGCTCGTGCTCGCCGCCGCCGTCGTGCTGCTGCGCAAGAAGGAGGAGGAGCCCGAGGAGGGCTCGTCCTCGGGTGCCTCCCCGGGGTGACGGCCCGGCCGCGCGGGGCGCTAGAAGGCCAGCGCCTGCGCCCGGCGCTTCACCTCGGTCGCCCGGTCCTCGTGCAGGGCGTCGAGCGGGCTGCCGGGCAGGCTGTCGTCCTCGGCGCTGATCCAGCCGAGCGCCTCCTCGTCGCTGTAGCCGCCGTCGCGCAGCAGCCGCAGGACGGCGCCCAGGTGCTTGACCGGCTGGTCGCCGTCGAGCTGCCGCGCGGGCACGACGAGCACGCCGTCGCGCTTGACCGCGAGCAGCGCGCCCTCCTTGAGCATCGTGCGGGCGTGGACGACGTCGGTGCCCAGGCGCTCGGCCAGCTCGGGGACGGTGAGCATCTCCATGCCCGCCAGCCTAGGAGCGCGCGCGTCAGGCCAGCTGCTTGAGCGGCACGTCGGGGTCGCCGAGCCGCACCGGGTCGGGCGTCGCGCGGGCGGCGATGAGGCGCCGGCCCTGCAGCAGGTCGCGCGGGCGGTCGACGGCGAGCAGCGCGACGAGCCGGCCGTCGCGCAGCCAGCAGGTCGTCCACCCGTCGGGCCCGTCGGGGTCGCCGCGGTCGACCACCTGGTCGGCGCCCTCCGCGTGCCCGGCGTGCTGCAGCCGGTGGCCGAGCTGCTCGGACCAGAAGTAGGGCACCGGGTCGTGCACGGCCTCGCCGCCGAGCAGGGTCGTGACCGCGACCGCCGGCGCCTGCAGCGCGTCGTCCCAGTGCTCGACCCGCAGCCGCGTGCCGAACAGCCCGCTCTCCCACGCCGCGCAGTCGCCGACCGCGACGACGCCGGGCGCGGCGCGCAGGTGCCGGTCGGCGAGCACGCCGCGGTCGACGGCCACCGGCGAGCCGGCCAGCCAGTCGGTGTCGGGGCGCGCGCCGACGCCGACGACCACCACGTCGGCGCGCAGCACCTCGCCGCCCTCGAGCTCCACGCGGTCGGCGTGCACGGCGGTGGCGCGCGTGCGGGTGCGCAGCGCCACGCCGGCGGCGGCGTACCAGGGGGCGGTACGCGCGCCGACCGCGCCGAGGGCGCCGGCGAGCGGGCCGTCGCCGGCCTCGAGCACGACGACCTCGCCGCCCGCCGCCGCGGCCGCGGTGGCGACCTCGGCGCCGATCCAGCCGGCGCCGACGACGACCACGCGCGCGCCGGGCACCAGCCGGCGGCGCAGCGCGAGGGCGTCGTCCAGCGTGCGCAGCACGGCGCCCTCGCCGATCCGCACGGGCACGGCGCCGGTGGCGAGCACGACCCCGTCGGCGCCGACGTCGCCGGCGTCGGTGCGCACGCCGCCGTCGTGCAGCGACAGCGCACGCACGCCGCGGCGCAGGTCGACGCCCAGCCCCGCCCAGTCGACGTCGAGGACGGGCGCAGGGCCCCCGCCCCGCAGCACCTCCTTGGACAGCGGCGGGCGGTCGTACGGCAGGTGCGCCTCGGCGGCGAGCAGCACGACCTCGCCCGCGAAGCCCTGCGCCCGCAGCTCCTGCGCGGCGCGCGCGCCGGCGAGCCCGCCGCCGACGACGACCACCCGCCGCGGGGCGGCGCTCACAGCACGTGCAGGGGGAAGGCGTCCTTCCACACCGGCTCGTAGCCGGCGTGCTCGAGCATGGCCGCCACCTCGGCGGGGCTGCGCTCGTCGGACACGGCGAACTGCTCCTGCGCGCCGCCCGGGTCGGAGTAGCCGCCCGGCTCGGTCGACGAGCCCGCGCTCATCGTCGTGACGGCGATGCGCACCAGCCCGTCGCGCAGCGCGGCCGGCTCGCGGGTCGACAGCACGATGCCGGCCTCCGGGGCGACGAGGCGCAGCGCGGCGAGCGCCTGGACGTACTCGCGGTCGCTCACCGGCACGAGCGGCTGGAAGCCGGACGCCGACGCCTTGATGCGCGGCAGCGACACGGTGACCTCGGTGCGCCAGTAGCGGTTCTGCAGCCAGACGGCGTGCTCGGCGACCGCCCGCACGTCGGCGCGCCAGTCGGCCGACAGCCCGAGCAGCGCGCCGATGCCCAGGCGGCGCACGCCGGCCTCGGCCGCCCGCTCGGTCGACGTGAGGCGGCGGTCGTAGTCGCGCTTCCAGCCCGCGAGGTGCGTCTCGGCGTAGCGCGCCCGGTCGTAGGTCTCCTGGTAGTGCACGACGCCCTCGAGCCCGGCGGCGACGAGCCGGGCGTACGTGTCGTCGCTCCAGGTCTGGGTCTCGACCGACAGCGACGGCACGAGCGGGCGCAGGCGCTCCAGGCACGCGACGAGGTAGTCGGCGCTCACCTCGAGCCGGTGCTCGCCCGCGACGAGCAGCAGGTGGCGGAAGCCGCGGTCGACGAGGGTGCGCGCCTCGGCCTCGACCTCGTCGACGGTGAGCGTGCGGCGGGCGACGTCGAGGCCCTTGCTGTAGCCGCAGTAGGTGCACGACGACAGGCAGGCGTTGGAGACGTAGAGCGGCGCGAACAGCCGCACCGCCCGGCCGAAGCGCTGCAGCGTCGTCGCGCGGGCGCGGGTCGCGAGCTCCTCGAGACGGGGCAGCGCCGCGGGGTCGAGCAGCGTCGGCAGCGCCGCGAGCGACGGCCGCGCCAGCGCGGCGTCGAGGTCGCCGACCACGGGCGGCGGCAGCTGCGCGAGGTGCTGGGCGAACAGCCCGGGAGGGGCGCTCACGCCGTCACGACAGGAAGCCGGTGAGCGGGCTGGACGCCTCGGCCCGGTCGCGCACCGCGCCGCGGCCGGCGAGGTGGCCGAGCCGCCCGGCCTCCGTCGCGAGCGCGAACGCCCGCGCCATGCGCACCGGGTCGGCGGCGACCGCGATGGCGGTGTTGACGAGCACGGCGTCGGCGCCGACCTCCATCGCCTCGGCGGCGTCGCTCGGCACGCCGAGCCCCGCGTCGACCACCACGGGCACGCCGGCCTGGGCGACGATCACCTCGATGGCGTCGCGGGTGCGCAGGCCGCGGTTGCTGCCGATCCAGGCGCCGAGCGGCATGACCGTCGCGCAGCCGGCCTCCTCGAGGTGGCGGCACAGCACCGGGTCCGCCGAGCAGTACGGCAGCACGTCGAAGCCCTCGGCGACGAGGCGCTCGGCGGCGCGCAGCGTCTCGATCGGGTCGGGGGCCAGCGTGCGCGGGTCGGGCGTGACCTCGAGCTTGACGAGCGGCGTGCCGGTCGCGGCCCGGCCGAGGCGCGCCAGCCGGACGGCCTCGTCGGCGTCGACGGCGCCCGAGGTGTTGGGCAGCAGCACCATGCCGGGCGGCACGAAGTCGAGGACGTCGCCCTCGCCCGCGCGGTCGAGGTCGACCCGGCGCAGCGCGACGGTGACCACCTCCGCGCCGCTGGCGAGCAGCGCGTCGCGCATGACGGCGTGGCCGGCGAACTTGCCGGTGCCGACCAGCAGGCGGCTGGTCAGCGCGCGGCCGGCGACGTGCAGCGGGTCCGTGCTGTCTCCCATGACGCTCCCCACGCGGGCATGACCCCGATCGGGTGGTGCGGGTCGCCGGCGGGCTGGCCGGCCTCTCAGCCCGCGTCCGCGGGCTCCCCGTCGTCTGACGACCCCATCCTACGGCGCGGCGTGTCGCCGCCCGTCACGCCAGTCACAGCAGTAACGTCCGTCCCTGAGGTCCCGCTTGTCACAGCAGCCCCACACCGCGTACGGTCCGCGGCGGGGAGATCACCGCTGTCCAGACACCCGGGAGACCCGCGCATGCCCGCACCGACCCGTCCTGCCCGACCCGCCGGACGTCGCAGCGCGGCCCGCGGGGCGACCGCCGTCGCGGCCCTGCTCGGGCTCGCCCTCGCGGCCACGGCCAGCGCGCCGGGCACGATCCGCGTGCGCCAGGGCGACACCCTGTCCGAGCTGGCCGCCGAGCACGGCGTCACCGTCGCGGCGCTCAAGGCCGCCAACGGGCGCTCGGGCGACACCATCTACGCCGGCGAGACCCTCCAGGTGCCCGGCACCCGCGAGGCGACCTCGACGAGCACCACCCGCGAGGCGGCGTACGTCGTGCAGCCCGGCGACACCGTCACCGCCATCGCCCGCCGGCACGGCACGAGCATCGCCGCGGTCGTGGAGCGCAACGGGCTGGCGCCCGACGCCCGCGTGCGGGCCGGGCAGCGCCTCGTCGTGCCGAGGACCACCCGCTCGGTGCCCGCGAGCAGCGGCCCGACCACCACGACGGTCGCCCCGGGCACCGTCGGCGGCTCCGCCGCCCAGCACCGCGCCCAGCTGGCGGCCATGTCCGTGCCGGGCAAGGCCGAGGTGCGCCGCATGATCGCGCAGACCGCCGGGCGCTACGGCGTGCCGGCGCCGCTCGCGCTCGCCGTCGCCTTCCAGGAGAGCGGCTTCCAGCAGCGCGTCGTCTCGCCGGTCGACGCCATCGGCGTCATGCAGGTGCTGCCCCGCACCGGCCGCGGCCTGGAGCGCGACGCCGGCCGCCCGCTCGACCTGCTGGACACGCAGGACAACGTCACCGCGGGCGTGCTGCTGCTGCGCCAGCTGCTGCGCTCGGAGGGCTCCGTCGACGCCGCGCTGGCCGGCTACTACCAGGGCGTCGGCTCCATCGCGCGCAAGGGCGTGCTGCCGCAGACCGTGCAGTACGTCCGCAACATCAACGCCCTCATGGTGCGCTTCGCGAACGGGTGACGCCCGGGTGCCGCCCGTAGGATCGCGCCTCGTGGACCCCCGGCAGGCGCGCACCCGCGACCCGCTGGTGGGCGTGCTCCTCGAGGGCCGCTACCGCCTGCTCGCCCGGCTCGGGCGCGGCGGCATGGGCACGGTCTACGAGGCCGTCGACGTGCGGCTCGACCGCGTCGTCGCCGTCAAGGTGATGCGCTGGGGGCTCGGCGAGAGCGGCGACGACACCGCCTGGGTCGGCCGCTTCGTGCAGGAGGCCAAGCTCGCCGCGCGGCTCTCGCTGCCCGAGGTCGTCGCCGTGCACGACCAGGGGTGGGACCGCGACGGCGACCACGTGTACCTCGTCATGGAGCTCGTCCGCGGGCGCGACCTGCGGGCCGTGCTGCGCGACGCGGGGCGGCTCAGCCCGTCGCAGGCGCTCGCGGTGCTCGAGCCGGTCGCGCAGGCCCTCGCCGGCGCCCACGCGCAGGGCCTGGTGCACCGCGACGTGAAGCCCGAGAACGTGCTGCTCGCCGACGACGGCCGCGTCAAGGTCGCCGACTTCGGCCTGGCCCGCGCGGTCGAGGACTCCCGCGGCACCCGGCAGAGCAGCGGCCTGGTCGGCACCGTCGTCTACCTGTCCCCCGAGCAGCTCGACGGCCGCCCCGCCGGTCCCGCGGCCGACGTCTACGCCTGCGGCATCCTGCTGTGGGAGGCGCTCACCGGCACCCCGCCCTACACCGGCGCGCCCGGCCACGTCGTCGCGCAGCACCTCACCGCCGACGTGCCGCCGCCGTCCTCCGTCGTCGACGGCGTGCCGCCCGCGGTCGACGACCTGGTGCGGCGCATGACCCGGCGCGACCCGCTGCTGCGCCCGGTCGACGGCGGCGCGCTGCTGTCGGAGGTGCGGGCCCTGCGCGCCGCGCTGCCGCCGCCCGAGCCCTGGGCCCCGCCGTCCGCGGTCGTGCTGCCGGACGCCGACGCGACGCGGGTGCTGCCCCTCGGCCCCGTCGAGGGCGCCACCGACGCGCTCGTGCCGCCGCAGCGCCACGCGCCGACCGCGCCGGTGCCGCTCGTCGCCGCGCCCCTGCGCCGCCGTCGGCGGCGACCGCGCCGGCTGGTCGTCGCGCTCGCCGTGCTGCTGCTCGCGCTCGCCGGCGGCGGCGGGGCGTGGTGGCTCGCGGAGGGCCGCTACGCGCAGGCCACCGCGGTGCTCACGCTGACCGCCGCCGACGCCGAGGCGCAGCTGCGCGCCGACGGCTTCGACGTCGAGGTCGAGCCGGCCGCCGTCTTCGACGAGCGCATCCCCGCCGGCCACGTCGTGCGGCAGGACCCCGCGCCCGGCGACCGCGTGCTGCGCGGCACGACCGTCGCCCTCGTGCTGTCCAAGGGCCCCGACCGGCGCTCGGTGCCGACGCTCGCGGGCTCGACCCGCGAGGCCGCGGCGAGCGCGCTGGCCGCCGTCGGGCTGCGCGTCGGCGAGGTCACCGAGGAGTTCTCCGCCGAGCCGCTCGGCACGGTGCTGCGCAGCGACCCCGAGGTCGGGGCGTCGCTGCGGCCCGGCACCGCGGTCGCGCTCGTCGTCAGCAAGGGCGTCGAGCAGCTGCCCGTGCCGGACGTGCGCGGGCAGGAGCGGGCGGCGGCCGAGGCGGCGCTCGCCGAGGCCGGCTTCACCACCACGGTCACCGAGGCCTTCGACGAGCAGGTGGAGGCCGGCCGGGTCGTCGACCAGTCGCCGTCGTCCGGCATCGCCGGCCGCGGCTCGGCCGTCGCGCTCGTCGTGAGCCGCGGGCCCGACCTGCAGACGGTCCCGGGCGGGCTCGTCGGCAGCAGCGTCGACAGCGCCCGCGCGCAGCTCGAGGCGCTCGGCCTCGACGTCACGGTCCGCTCCATCCCCGGCCCGGGCACGGTGCGCTCGGTCAGCCCGGGCGAGGGCAGCCGGGTGCGCAAGGGCAGCGAGGTCACGCTCTTCGTCTTCTAGGCCGGGCGCCCTGCGCCTCTGACCTGGGCGGTTCGCGCCCGCCCGGGGCGTCTGCCACAGTCTCCGGGTGCCTCCCCGCAAGCCGTCCCCGGTCGGGGCCCACGTCCCCGTGAGCGGGGGCCTGGTCAAGGGCCTGGCGTACGCGCGCGAGATCGGCGCGGGGGCCGTGCAGGTGTTCGTGTCGAACCCGCGCGGCTGGGCGCCGAGCGCCGGCGACCCGCAGCAGGACGCCGCCTTCCGGCTGGCCTGCGCGCGCGACGGCATCCCGGCGTACGTGCACGCGCCCTACCTCGTGAACTTCGGCTCGCCCACCGAGGCGACGCAGCGCAAGAGCGTCGACGCGGTGCGCCACGCGCTCGCCCGGGGCGCGGCGATCGGCGCGCGCGGCGTCGTCGTGCACGCCGGCAGCGCGGTCGCCGGCGCGCACCGCGAGGAGGCGCTCGTGCAGCTGCGCGAGCTGCTGCTCCCCGTGCTCGACGGCCTCGGCGACGACGACCCGCAGCTGCTCGTCGAGCCGACCGCCGGCGGCGGGCAGGCGCTCGCCGCGACCGTGCAGGACCTCGGCCCGTGGTTCGCCGCGGTCGACGACCACCCGCGCCTCGGCGTCTGCCTCGACACCTGCCACGCGTACGCCGCCGGGCACGACCTCGCGCAGCCCGGCGGCATGAAGAAGGCGCTCGACGCGCTCGTCAAGACGGTCGGGCGCGGGCGCCTCGGGCTGGTGCACGCCAACGACTCCAAGGACCCGCTCGGCTCGACCCGCGACCGGCACGAGGCCATCGGCGCGGGCTCGATCGGGCGCGACCCGTTCGCCGAGCTGTTCCGCCACCCGGCGACCCGCGGCGTGCCGGTCGTCATCGAGACGCCGGGCGACGCGGCGAGCCACCGCAAGGACGTCGAGACGCTGTGCGAGCTGCGCGACCGCTGACGCGGCCGCCGGGCGGGCTGCGCGACCGCTGACGCGGCCGACGGGCCCGACGGGCTAGGCCGGGCCGTCCCCCGGGTCCTCCTGGTAGGAGTACCGCTGCTCGCGCCAGGGGTCGGCGCGGTTGTGGTAGCCGCGCTCCTCCCAGAAGCCCCGACGGTCCTCGGTGAGGTACTCCACGCCGCGGACCCACTTGGGGCCCTTCCACGCGTACAGGTGCGGCACGACCAGGCGCAGCGGGGCGCCGTGGTCGGCGGTGAGCGGCTCGCCGTCGCGGTGGGTGACGAGCAGCGCGTCCGCGCTCGAGAAGTCCTCGAGCGTCATGTTGGCGCTGTAGCCGTACTCCGCCCAGACGAGCACGTGCGTCGTCGCGGCCGACGGCGGCGCGAGCCCGAGCAGCGTCTGCGTGCTCACGCCGCGCCAGGTGTTGCCGAGCACCGAGAACTTCGTGACGCAGTGGAAGTCGGCCTCGACGGTCGCGCGCGGCAGGTGCCCGAACTCCGGCCACGTCCAGCGCGTCACCTCGCCGGACGCCGTCTCGCCGAAGACCTTGAGGTCCCACGCGTCGGGCTTGAAGGCCGGCACCGGGCCGTAGTGCAGGACCGGCCAGCCGCGCGGCACGTACTGGCCGGGGGGCAGCCGGTCCTCCGCTCCCGCGGCGCGCTTGCGGGCGCCCAGGCGGTCGAAGGGGGTGGTCACCGGGCCAGTGTGACGCTCCCGGCGGCACCGCCTGCGCCGGGGTAGGGTCGCCGCGTGACGTCGCGCTGGTCCTACGCCTCCCCCGCCGGGCTCCCCCGGTCGGGTGCCGCGTAGCGCACCGCCGACCACCACGAGCCCCGGGCAACCGCCCGGGGCTCTCGTCTTGCCAGGGGGGCACCACATGGTCGTCGTGATGCGGAGGGACGCCACCGCCGCGGAGGTCGACGCGGTCGTCGAGCGGGTCGAGACCGCCGGCGGCGAGGCGTTCGTGAGCCGGGGCGTGCAGCGCACGATCATCGGCCTGGTCGGCGACGTCACGCACTTCGCCTCGCTCAACCTCAAGGCCATGCCGGGCGTCGGCGACGTCCACCGCGTCAGCAAGCCCTACAAGCTCGTCAGCCGCGAGAACCACCCGACCTCCTCGGTCGTCGAGGTCGGCGGCGTGCCGATCGGCCCGGGCACCTTCACGCTCATCGCCGGCCCCTGCGCGGTCGAGACGCCCGAGCAGACCCTCGAGGCCGCGCGCATGGCGCAGTCGGCCGGGGCGACGCTGCTGCGCGGCGGGGCGTACAAGCCCCGCACCTCCCCGTACGCCTTCCAGGGCCTCGGGGCGCGCGGGCTCGACATCCTCGCCGACGTGCGCGCCGAGACCGGCATGCCGGTCGTCACCGAGGTCACCGACGCCGCCGACGTCGCGCTCGTCGCGGAGAAGGCCGACATGCTGCAGGTCGGCACCCGCAACATGCAGAACTTCGCGCTGCTGCAGGCCGTGGGCAGCGCCGGCCGGCCCGTGATGCTCAAGCGCGGCATGACCGCGACGTACGACGAGTGGCTCATGGCCGCGGAGTACGTCGCGCAGCGCGGCAACCTCGACATCGTGCTGTGCGAGCGCGGCATCCGGACCTTCGAGACCGGCACGCGCAACACCCTCGACGTGTCGGCCGTGCCGGTGCTGCAGGCGCTGTCGCACCTGCCGGTCGTCGTCGACCCGTCGCACTCGGGCGGGCGCCGCGACCTCGTCGTGCCGCTCACGCGCGCGGCGATCGCCGTCGGCGCCGACGCGGTCATCGTCGACGTGCACCCCGACCCGACCGCGGCGCTGTGCGACGGCCCGCAGGCGCTGTTCGGCGACGACCTCGACGCGCTCGCGGCCGCGTGCCGCGACCTGCCGCCGGTCGTCGGCCGCCGCCTCGTCACCCGCTGAGGGGCCCCGCCGCCGCGGCGCCCGCACGTCCTAGGCTCGACGCCGTGCGTGCCGCCGAGGCGGTCGGCGGTGAGCTGTCGGCCGAGGACCTGCTGGCGGCCGTGCGCGTCCACGCCGACCGGGTGCACGACGCCGTCCGGCGCCAGGGCGCGGGCGGCGCCGCGGCCGCCGAGGTCGTCGAGGCGTCGGCGCTCGACACCGTCGCCCGCGCCGGGCAGCGCGGCGGCCACGGCTTCGCGACCGTCGGCGCGGCGGTCGGCTGGTGGTTCTCCCGAGCCCGGGCGCTCGGCCAGCAGGTGGCGCACGACGACGGCGAGCTGCCGGTCGGGCGCGGCCTGCTCGCCGGCGACGAGGTGCAGGAGCTGCTCGCCGAGGCGCTCGAGCACCGGCCCGAGCGCGAGCGCACCGCGCTGCTGCTGCGCGACGCGTACGACCTGCCCGCCGACGTCGTCGCCGCCGCGCTCGGCACCGACGCCGAGAGCGCGATGCGGCTCGTCGGCCGGGCCCGCACGGCGCTGCTGCCCGAGGTCTACGACACGACGGTGCCGACGCTCGACGGCCACGCGGTCGACGAGGCGTCGCTCGCGCGGCTGAGCGAGGGCCGGCAGGTGCAGGCGCGCGACGCGACGACGCGGCGCCACGCGCAGGCGTGCGGGCTGTGCCGCCCGGTCGTCGAGGCCCAGGAGGACGCCCGCCGGCTGCTCGTCGGCATGTCGGTCGTCGCGATGCCCGACGCCGCGCGCGAGCGGCTGCTCGACGTCGTCGCGGCCGAGGCCGGGCGCGTGCTGCCGACGCAGGCCGAGCTGGCCGCGCGCGCCGAGGAGCTCGAGGAGGAGGACGTGCCGCGCCGGCTGTTCTCCCCGCTGCTGGTGCTGCTCGCGCTCCTGCTCGCCGCCGGCACGGGCGTGGCGCTGGGCGCCGCGACGAGCGGCGACGAGCCGGAGGGCATCCGCGTCGACGCGCTGCCGCCGGTCACCGCTCCCCCGGCGCCGACGCTGCCGCCCGACGCGACGCCGCGCGTGCCGACGACGCCGCCGCGCCCGACCACCAGCGTCTTCACGATCACCCCCTCGCCGTCGCCGACGCCCACGCGCACGACGGCGACGCCGGCGCCCTCCGGCACCGCCCCGGCGGCCGCCGCCGACATCGGGCTGAGCCCGGCGACCGGGCCGAACGGCACGGTGGTCACCGTGACGGGCGAGGGCTTCACGCCGGCCGAGACGGTGACGGTCACCTACCTCGACCGGCTGGGGCAGCCCACCGGCAGCACGGCCAGCGCGGTCGTGTCGTCGCGCGGCACGTGGAGCGCCACGCTCACCGCGCAGGACCCGACCGGGCTGCCGGGCGCGCACGAGGTGCAGGCCACCGACGGGCAGGTCACCGCGACGGCCACCTTCACGGCCACCGCCTGACGCGGGCTCAGCCCCGTCGGCGCTGCAGCATCTCCGCGACGAGGAAGGCCAGCTCGAGCGACTGCCCGGTGTTGAGCCGGGGGTCGCACGCCGTCTCGTACCGGCCGGCGAGGTCCTCGGCCGTGAGCTGCTGGGCGCCGCCGAGGCACTCGGTGACGTCGTCGCCGGTGAGCTCGACGTGCACGCCGCCCGGCACCGTGCCGAGCGCCTCGTGCACCTCGAAGAAGCCGCGGACCTCGTCCATGACGTCGTCGAAGTGGCGGGTCTTGTAGCCGTTCGGCGTCTCGGTCGTGTTGCCGTGCATGGGGTCGCAGACCCACACGACGCTGCCCGGCCCGCGGGCCGCCTCGACCGCGCTGACCAGCGGCGGCAGGGCGTCGCGCACCCGTCCCGCGCCCATCCGCGAGATGAGCGTCAGGCGCCCCGGC
This sequence comes from Frankiaceae bacterium, assembly GCA_947479995.1. GTDB lineage: Bacteria > Actinomycetota > Actinomycetes > Mycobacteriales > SCTD01 > CANKBT01. The sequence goes on from CANKBT010000011.1 coordinate 20,980, forward strand.
TGCCGCTCGGGGTCGAGCCGCTCGCAGAGCGCGACCGCGGTCTCCGGCGTCGTGCTCGGCCCGAGCTTCACGCCCACCGGGTTGGCCAGGCGCGACACCAGGTCGACGTGCGCGCCGTCGAGCTGGCGGGTGCGCTCGCCGATCCAGACCAGGTGCGCCGACAGGTCGTACGGCCGGCCGCTCGCGTCGTCCGGCCGGGTCAGCGCGCGCTCGTACTCCAGCAGCAGCGCCTCGTGGCTGGAGTAGAGCTCGACGCCGTGCGTGACCGGCATGCCCTCGAGGTCGAGGCCGCAGGCGCGCATGAAGGCGAGCGCGCGGTCGATGTCGCGCGCCAGCACCTCGTAGCGCTGGTGCGCCGGGTCGCTGCGCACGAAGCCGGTGTTCCAGTCGTGCACGGCGGCGAGGTCCGCGCTGCCGTCCGCGGCCATCGCGCGCATGAAGTTGAGCGTCGCGGCGCTGTTGGCGTACGCGCGCACCATGCGCTGCGGGTCCGGCGTGCGGTCGCCGTGCAGGTCGTTGACGGCGTCACCGCGGTACGACGGCAGGCCGGTCGCGGCCTCGACGTCGCTGCTGCGCGGCTTGGCGTACTGCCCCGCCAGGCGGCCGACCTTGACCACCGGCACGCTGGCGCCGTACGTGAGCACGACGGCCATCTGCAGCAGGGTGCGCACCTTGCCGCGGATGCCCTCGGCGGTGTTGGCGGCGAACGTCTCGGCGCAGTCGCCGCCCTGCAGCAGGAAGGCGTCGCCGCGCGCGACCGCCGCGAGGCGCGTGCGCAGCGCGTCGCACTCGGTCGGCTGCACCAGCGGCGGCACCTCCGACAGCGTGCGCGCGACGTCGGCCAGCGCGGCGGCGTCGGGCCAGCGCGGCTGCTGCGCGGCCGGCAGGTCGCGCCAGGCGTCCAGCCCTGCGGTCTCGGCTCGGGGCTGCACGGCGGTCACGCCCACTGAGGCTAGTGCGGCCCGCCCTCAGCGCAGCGGCACCCAGCGGTCGGAGGCCCGGTCGTGCTGCACCCACGCCGTGCCGTCCCAGCGCACCCAGGCGCCGCGGGCGGCGTCCCACTGCGGCTCGGCGCCGGCGGGGGCCTGCTGCGCGGCCTGCGCCGGCGGCCGGCCGACGGACGACGCCGTGACGACCCAGGTGCCGGCGGCGCGGTCGCCCAGGCGCCGGCGGTCGGGGGTGGCGAGCACGGTGACGAGGCCGACGAGCGGCACGAGGTAGGGGAAGGCGTCGACGACGAGCAGCAGCCAGCGGAGGGCTGCCCTGCCCGGGCCGCACGCCCGGCCGTCGCCCCCGACGACGCGCAGGCCGGTGACGAGCTTGCCGACCGAGGCGCCCGTGACGCCCTGCAGCAGGACGAGGTTCGCCACGCCCCAGCCGAGGACGAGGGCGAAGACGGCGGCCGCGGCGCCGCCCTGGGCGAGGTGGAGCGTGTCGCCGGTGCCCAGGCTCGCCTGCAGGCGGCTCGTGGCGACGGTGCCCGCGGGCACCTCCTCGCCGAA
>CANKBT010000012.1 GCA_947479995.1 Frankiaceae bacterium
CCCGCACCCGCTCGAGGTCGTGCGCCCCGGCAGCCACCCGGCGCTGCTGAGCACGCAGCGCTACCGCGCCGACCTCATCGAGGCCCTCGGCGTCGACGTCGTGCTCGTCCTGCCGTTCACGCAGGCGCGCTCGCAGCAGTCGGCCGAGGAGTTCGTGCACGAGGTCCTCGTCGGCGCCCTGCACGTCAGCGAGGTGATCGTCGGCGCCAACTTCCGCTACGGCCACCGCGGTGCCGGCGACGTCGCCAGCCTCACCGCCGACGGGCGCCGCTTCGGCTTCGCGGTGCAGGGCGTCCCCCTCGTCGGCCGCGACAGCGAGACCAACTGGTCCAGCACCTACGTCCGCAGCTGCGTGCAGGCCGGCGACGTCGAGAGCGCCGCCAGCGCGCTCGGCCGCGAGCACCGCGTCGAGGGCGTCGTCGTGCGCGGCGACCAGCGCGGCCGCGACCTCGGCTACCCCACCGCCAACCTCGAGCCGGTGCCGCACGCCGCCGTGCCCGCCGACGGCGTCTACGCCGGCCACCTCGTGCGCGGCGGCGCCCTGCTGCCCGCGGCCATCTCGATCGGCACCAACCCGACGTTCGCCGGCGACGAGCGACGCGTCGAGGCGTACGTGCTCGACTTCTCGGGCGACCTGTACGGCGAGCACGTCGCCCTGTCGTTCACCGCGCGGCTGCGCAGCACGCTGCGCTTCGAGGCCGTCGACGCGCTGGTGGCGCAGATGGAGCGCGACGTGCAGCGCACCCGGGAGCTCACGCACCCGTCCGGGTGAACGAGCGGGGCCCCGCACCGGTCGAGACAGCGGACGTGACCAGCGTCCTCGTCGTCGATGACGACCCCTCCGTCCGCGCCGTCCTCACCGCGCTGCTCGAGGCCGACGGCCTCGAGGTCAGGGCGGTCGAGGACGGCCACGCCGCGCTGCGCGCCCTGCGGCTCCAGCGCCCCGACTGCGTCCTGCTCGACGCCCGCATGCCCGGCCTGTCGGGCCTGGACGTGCTCGCGCTCATCCGCAGCGCCGACGGCGGGCTGGACCTGCCGGTCGTCATGCTCACCGGCGACGACGGCGCCGCGTGGGACGCCTGGACGAGCGGCGTCGACCTGTTCGTCACCAAGCCGTTCGAGCCGGCCGAGCTGCTGCGCTGCGTCGGCGAGCTGTGCCGGACGGGCCGGGTGCCGGTCTGAGCTAGGCTGGACCCGCACCGGTACGCCGGTGGTGTGACGTCCATGCCCGGGTGAGGCAGACCCCGGGCGCACACCGCGCCCAGAACGAGGAGCTCCCCGTGTCGCTCGACACCGCCACCAAGCAGGCCATCATGGCCGAGTACGCCACCGTCGAGGGCGACACCGGCTCGCCGGAGGTGCAGGTGGCGATGCTGACGCGTCGCATCCTCGACCTCACCGAGCACCTCAAGACGCACAAGCACGACCACCACACGCGGCGCGGTCTGCTCCTGCTGGTGGGTCGCCGCCGGCGGCTGCTGAAGTACCTGGAGAAGACCGACATCAACCGCTACCGCGCGCTCATCGCGCGGCTCGGCCTTCGCCGCTAGTCCGACAGGGGAGTGCCCGCAGCGGGCGCTCCCCTTCGTCGTACGAGGACCCTCGTGCGACGACCGCAGAGCCGCGCCCGGCACGGGCCCGGTCCTCGGGAGTGGCGGCCGGAGCGCGCACCGCGCGCCGACCGCTTCCACTGAGCACCGCGCCACCGCCGGGCAGCGGCTCGCTCGTGAAGAGGAGAGCCCATGACGGGCGAGAACGACGAGAGCTACGTCTACGGCAGCGAGTACGTCGACGCCGTGATCGACAACCCCGGTGGCCCGCGCGTCCTGCGCTTCGAGACCGGCCGCCTGGCCAAGCAGGCCGCCGGCGCCGTGACCGTCTACCAGGGCGACACGATGGTGCTGTCGGCCACCACGGCCAGCAAGCGCCCGAAGGACAACCTCGACTTCTTCCCCCTGACGGTCGACGTCGAGGAGCGGATGTACGCCGCGGGCAAGATCCCCGGCAGCTTCTTCCGCCGCGAGGGCCGTCCCAGCGAGGACGCCATCCTCACCTGCCGCCTCACCGACCGGCCGCTGCGCCCGTCGTTCAAGAAGGGCCTGCGCAACGAGGTCCAGGTCGTCTCGACGGTCCTGTCCCTCGACCCCGGCCACCTGTACGACGTGCTCGCCATCAACTCGGCGGCGGCCTCGGTGCTGCTGTCGGGCCTGCCGTTCACCGGCCCGGTCGCCGCCACCCGCGTCGCCCGCACGCCGAGCGGCTGGGTCGCCTTCCCGACCCAGGAGGAGCTCGCCGAGGCGACGTTCGACATGGTCGTCGCCGGCCGCCTGCTCGACGACGGCGACGTCGCGATCATGATGGTCGAGGCCGAGGCCACCCGCGAGGTCTTCGACGTCATCGCCTCCGGCGGCACCGCCCCGACCGAGGACGTCGTCGCCGAGGGCCTCGAGGCCGCCAAGGCCCCGATCGCCGCGATCTGCCGCGCGCAGAACGAGCTCAAGGCCAAGAGCCCCAAGGAGCCGCTCGAGTTCCCGGTGTTCCTCGACTACGACGACGACGTCCTCGCCGCCGTCACCGAGGTCGCCGAGGCCCTGCTCACCGCGGCCATGCAGGTCGCCGACAAGCAGGAGCGCGAGGCCGCCACCGACGCCGCGAAGGCGCAGGCCCTCGAGGCCCTCGCCGAGCGCTTCGAGGGGCGTGAGAAGGAGGTCTCGGCCGCCTTCCGCAGCCTCAACAAGCAGGTCGTGCGCCGCCGCATCGTCAAGGACGGCGTCCGCATCGACGGCCGCGGCCTGGAGGACATCCGCCAGCTCGCTGCCGAGGTCGAGGTGCTGCCCCGCGTGCACGGCAGCTCGCTGTTCGAGCGCGGCGAGACCCAGATCATGGGCGTCACCACGCTGAACATGCTGCGCATGGAGCAGATGGTCGACACGCTCAACCCCGAGAACCGCAAGCGCTACATGCACCACTACAACTTCCCGCCGTACAGCACCGGCGAGACCGGCCGCGTGGGCTCGCCCAAGCGCCGCGAGATCGGCCACGGCGCGCTCGCCGAGCGGGCGCTGCTGCCCGTGCTGCCGAGCCGCGAGGAGTTCCCCTACGCGATCCGCCAGGTCAGCGAGGCGCTCGGCTCCAACGGCTCGACGTCGATGGGCTCGGTCTGCGCCTCGACGATGTCGCTGCTCAACGCCGGCGTGCCGCTCAAGGCGCCGGTCGCGGGCATCGCGATGGGCCTGATCAAGGAGGGCGACGAGTACGCCACCCTCACCGACATCCTCGGCGCCGAGGACGCGTTCGGCGACATGGACTTCAAGGTCGCCGGCACCCCGCAGTTCGTCACCGCGCTGCAGCTCGACACCAAGCTCGACGGCATCCCGTCGTCGGTCCTGGCCGCCGCCCTGCAGCAGGCCCGCACCGCCCGCCTCGCGATCCTCGAGGTCATGGGCGAGGCCATCGACGAGCCCGACGAGATGGCGCCGACCGCGCCGCGCGTGCTGTCGGTCAAGATCCCGGTCGACAAGATCGGCGAGGTCATCGGCCCGAAGGGCAAGATGATCAACCAGATCCAGGCCGACACGGGTGCCGACATCACCGTGGAGGACGACGGCACGATCTACATCGGCGCCGTCGACGGGCCGTCCGCCGAGGCGGCACTGGCGACCATCAACATGATCGCCAACCCGACCATGCCGAAGATCGGCGAGCGCTTCCTGGGCACGGTCGTCAAGACCGCCGCCTTCGGCGCCTTCGTCAGCCTGCTGCCGGGCAAGGACGGCCTCGTCCACATCAGCAAGCTGGGCAGCGGCAAGCGCATCGGCAAGGTCGAGGACGTCGTCAACGTCGGCGACAAGATCCAGGTCGAGATCACCGACATCGACCAGCGCGGCAAGATCAGCCTCACCCCCGTCGAGGCCGAGGTCCCGGCGGCGGCCGCGGCCCCCGCCGACGCGTAGTCCCGCACCCGTGCACGACCGGAGCCCCTCGGGCGCAGCCGTCCTCCGCAGGACGACGCTGCCCGGGGGGCTCCGCGTCGTGACGGAGGCCCTCCCGGGCGCCCGCTCCGTCGCCTTCGGCGTCTGGGTCGGCGTGGGCTCGCGCGACGAGCCCGAGGGCCTGCACGGCACCTCGCACTACCTCGAGCACCTGCTGTTCAAGGGCACCGCGCGCCGCGACGCGCGGGCCATCGCGGAGGCGCTCGACGCCGTCGGCGGCGAGAGCAACGCCTTCACCGACAAGGAGTACACCTGCTACTACGCGCGGGTGCTCGACGTCGACCTGCCGCTCGCGGTCGACGTCACCTGCGACATGGTCACCTCCTCGCTGATCGCCCCGCACGACGTCGAGGCCGAGCGCAGCGTCGTGCTCGAGGAGATCGCGATGCGCGACGACGACCCCGAGGACGTCGTGCACGAGCTGTTCGCCGAGGCGCTGTACGGCGAGCACCCGCTCGGCCGCCCGGTCATCGGCAGCGCCGAGAGCATCGAGGCGCTCAGCCGCGACGCCATCGACGGCTTCTACCGGCGGCGCTACACCCCCCGCGACATGGTCGTCGCGGCCGCCGGCGGGCTCGACCACGACGTCGTCGTCGCGCTCGTGCGCGACGCGTTCGGGCCGCTGCTCGACGGCGACGCCGCGCCCGCGCCGCGGCGGGCGAGCAGCCCGGGCCCGCGCGGCCTGTCGGGCCTGGTGCTCGACGACCGCGACACCGAGCAGGCCAACCTGCTGCTCGGCACCACCGCCCTGGTGCGCGACGACCCGCGGCGCTGGGCGCTCGGCGTGCTGTCGGGCGCGCTCGGCGGCGGCACGAGCAGCCGGCTGTTCCAGACCGTCCGCGAGGAGCGCGGCCTGGCCTACAGCGTCTACTCCTACGCCTCGGCCGGCGCCGACGCGGGCGAGCTCGGCGTCTACGCCGGCTGCGCGCCGAAGAAGGCCCGCGAGGTGCTGCAGCTGGTGCGCGGCACGCTCGCCGACGTCGCCGCGCACGGGCTCACCGACGACGAGGTGCGGCGGGCCAAGGGCCAGCTGCGCGGCGCCACCGTGCTCGGGCTGGAGGACACCGGCTCGCGCATGACCCGGATCGGCAAGGCCGAGCTGTGCTCGGAGCAGGTGCTCACCGTCGACGAGGTGCTCGCGCGCATCGAGGCGGTGACGCCCGACGACGTGCGGGCGGTCGCCGCCGACGTGCTCACGCGGCCGCTGGCGCTCGGCGCGGTCGGCCAGGTCGACGAGGACGCGCTCGAGGAGGCGGTGGCATGACGCTCCCCGTGGAGGCGGTGGCATGACGCGGTGCGAGGAGGCAGGGGCATGACCGTCCACGTGGCCGTGCTGGGTGCCCGCGGGCGCATGGGCGCCGAGGTGGTGCGCGCGGTCGACGCCGCCGACGGGCTCGAGCTCGTCGCGGCGATCGACCAGGACGACGAGCTCGACCTGTCGGCCGCCGACGTCGCCGTCGACTTCACGCACCCCGACGTCGTCATGGGCCACCTCGAGGCCTGCATCGCGGCGGGCGTGCACGCCGTCGTCGGCACCACCGGCTTCGACGCCGACCGGCTCGCGCAGGTGCGCGCCTGGCTCGGCGACGCCCCGACCACCGGCGTGCTCGTCGCCCCGAACTTCGGCGTCGCGGCGGTGCTCATGATGCGCTTCGCCGCGCAGGCCGCCCGCTTCTTCGACTCCGTCGAGGTCGTCGAGCTGCACCACCCGGGCAAGGCCGACGCGCCCTCCGGCACCGCCCGCCGCACGGCCCAGCTCGTCGCCGAGGCGCGCCGGGCCGCCGGCCTGCCGTCCATGCCCGACGCGACGACGCAGGAGCTGCCCGGCGCCCGCGGCGCCGACGTCGACGGCGTGCGCGTGCACGCCGTCCGCCTCGCCGGCCTCGTCGCGCACCAGGAGGTGCTGCTCGGCGGTGCGGGGGAGACCCTCACGCTGCGCCACGACTCGTACGACCGGGCGTCCTTCATGCCGGGCGTCGTGCTCGGCGTGCGCGGCATCGCCGACCGGCCGGGGCTCACGGTCGGCCTCGACGCCCTCCTCGACCTGTGAGGGCGCGCAGCGCGGCCGTCCTGGTCATCGCCGTCACCGGCGTCCTCGCGCTCTACATGGTCGTCCGCGCCGTCGACCTGTTCCGCACCGGCGAGGCCGACGCGATCGGGCTGGGCGTCGGCGTGCTCCTGCTGGTCGCCGTCGGCGCGGCGCTGCTCCACGGCGAGGTGCGCTTCGGCCTCGACACCCAGCGCCTCGGCGAGCGGCTCGCCGCCGAGGGCGGCCTGCCGGCGATCCCCGAGGACGCCGAGCGGCTGCCCAGCGGGCGCCTGACGCGCGAGGCGGCCGACGCGCTGTTCGAGCCCCGCCAGCGCGAGGTCGAGGAGCACCCCGACGACTGGCGCGCCTGGTTCCGCCTGGCGACGGCGTACGGCGACGCACGCGACACCCCGCGCGGCCGCAAGGCGATGCGCCGGGCGATCGCGCTGGAGCGGCGCTCCCGCGCGTCCTGACGCCCCGCGCCGGGGGCCGCGTGCCCCGTGCGGCCGCCGCCGCGCCGATCCCGCACCATGGAGGGGTGAAGCGCGCCCTGACCGCCCTGCTCGCGGTGCTCGCGCTGCCCGCGTGCGCGCAGCCGGCCGAGCAGGCGGTGCCGCAGGCGGCGGCGCCGGTGCCGCCCACCACCCCCGCGCCCGCGCCGCAGGCGGCGACGACCGCGCCCGCGCCCAGCGGCCCCGCGGTGAGCGCCGGGCGCGCCCGCCAGGGCGAGGTGGCGCCGGCCGTCGCGCCCGGCGGCGTCGCGCTCGACGGCGTCTACGCCTACGTCAACCGGCAGGTCAACGACTGCGCGCAGGCCGCGGTCGCGACCGCCCTGACCACCACCGGCGCGTGGGCGCGGCCCGGCGTCGACCGGCAGGCCGAGCTCATGGCGGCGGCGCCGCCCGACGTCGTCGGCGGGGTGTGGGGCTCGAGCCCGCGCCTGGTGCAGCGGATGCTCGGCGCGCACACGACGGTCACCGGCCTCGACGGCGTGCGGTCGGCGCTGGAGGCCGGCTCGCCGGTGCTGGTGCTGCTCGACCTCGGGCCGCTCGGGCGCGGCCGCGGCGCGCACTGGACGGTCGTCGTCGGCCTCGACGACGCGCACGTGCAGGTGACGAACCTCGGCGGCGGGCTCGTCGAGCGCGGGGCCTTCGAGCGCGCCTGGAACGGCCTGGTGCCGCGGGTGGCGGGCATGCGCGCGCTCGGGTTCGTGCCGGCGTGAGCGGCGACGCCTCGCTCGCCGCCGCCGTCGGCGCGCTGACCGAGCACCTGCTCGCCGAGCAGGCCGGCGCGCCGCTCGGCATGGCCGACCACCTGCAGCGGCTCGTCGAGGACGACGGCGCCGGGGCCCTGGCGCAGGGCTACTACGGGCTGGTCCGCCTGGCGGCCCTGCTGCTGCCCGCGGCCGCCGCGCACGAGGGCCTCACCCCGCAGGAGCTGCTCACCGGCATCGGCCTGCGCTCCGCGCTGGACGGCTGACCCGCCCGCCTCAGCCCAGGTGCTCGCGCGTCGGGTCGAGGTTGAGCCGCACGACCGCCGCGTAGTGGCACATCGCCAGGTCGACGGCCGGCGCGCGCAGCTGCGCGAGGTCGACGACGTACGCCAGGCCGACCCACAGGTCGCGCAGGTCGGGCGCGAGGCGGTCGCCGACGAAGCGCGGCGCCAGCACGAGCGCGTGCACCTCGCGCGGCCCGTCGGGGGCGTCCCAGCGCAGCGGCGACCCGAGCGCCGCGAGGGCGTAGTCGGGCCGGTCCGGTCCGGGCAGCACGCGCAGCAGCTCGGCGGCGACGGGCAGCTGCTCGGCGAGCTCGGGCGGCCCGACGTCGACGGCGTCGACGACCACGACGGGCACTAGCGCTGCACCTCGCTGCGCGAGGGCCCCACGTGCCGGGCGAGCCAGTCGTTCAGGGGGGTGAGCGCCCGCCAGTCGTCGGCCACCCGCTCGACCAGCGCGTCGGTCGCCATCCAGTCGTCGGGCTCGTGCAGCCGCGACGCCCACAGCGTCTTCAGCGTGAGCAGGTGCGCGCGGGGGTGGTCGGCGTCGTGCTCCTTCGGCAGTCGCTTGAGCCGGTCGCCCTCGACGGCGAACCCGTCCGCGGCCAGCGCGTCGAGCAGGCGCACGAGCGCCGCGCCGGGCCGGTCGGCGACCGCCGCGCGCAGCCGGCGCGCCTGGTCGGTCTGCAGCCCGTGCGCGCCGCCGGCGACGAGCAGGCCGGCGGCCGACAGCTGCAGGTAGAGCCCGCCCTGCACGTCGTCGCCGATCGCCGCGGCGGCGTGCGTCTTGTACGGCGTCTTGTCCTTGCTGAAGCGCACGTCGCGGTAGGGGCGGAACAGCTTGGCGGCGCCGAACTCCGGCTCGAGCGCGTCGAGCAGCCCGATCATCGGCGCCTTGACGGCCTGCTCGTACGCCGCCCGGTGGTCCTCCCAGTAGGCCTTGGTGTTGTCGGCCTCGAGGCCCTCGTAGAAGACGAAGGCCTCGTCGGCGAAGCCGGTCACGCGTCGTCCGACACGTCGACGTGCCGCCGCACCTGGCGCTGCAGGCGCGCGCCGGTGTCGAGCAGGCGCGCCCGGCCGTCGGGCTCCCAGCCGGCGCTGTCGAGGAACGACGCGGTGACGGCGTCGGCCTCCCACGCCCAGCAGACCGCGGTGCGCACGCCGTCGCGCCGCCACCCGTCGACCGCGGCCGAGAGCAGCCGCGAGCCGTGCCCGCGCCGGCCCCACCGCGGCTCGACGAGCAGCGCCGGCACGTCGGCGGTGAGCCCGCCGTCGAGGTCGTCGTCCTCGGCGGGCGCGGTCGCCAGGAAGCCGACCAGCTCGGCGCCGTCCAGGGCGACCAGCACGCGGTGGCGGGGCGTCGCGGGCGCCTCGACGGCGTGCAGCCACACCGCCGCCACGTGCTCCTCCGGCAGCTCCAGCGCCTCGGGCGGCAGCACCTGCGCGTACGCCTGCCGCCAGGTCGCCTGCTGCACCCGCGCGACGCGCTCGGCGTCCTCGGGCCGCGCCGGCCGCACGCTCACGTCTGCCACCCGGCCAGCGTGCCACTGCGCCCCGGCCCGCGCCGCCGCGACCTGCGCCCCGCGTCTCAGGTCCGCAGGGGCGTGCCGGGCCGGGCGGCAGGGCAGGATGACCGGCATGCCGATCGCCACCACCGACCCCCGCACCGGTGACGTCGTCCGCACCTTCGACGCCCTCACCCCGGACGCGCTCGAGGAGCGGCTGGCGCGCGCCGCCCGCGCGGCCGCCACCTACCGGCTCACGTCGTACGAGGAGCGCGCCGGCTGGCTGCGCGCCGCCGCGGACGTGCTCGACCGCCGCACCGACGAGGTCGCCGCGCTCATGACGCTGGAGATGGGCAAGACGCGCAAGGCCGCGGCCGCCGAGGTGGCCAAGTGCGCCACCGCGTGCCGCTACTACGCCGACCACGGCGCCGACTTCCTCGCCGACGAGCCGGTCGACCCGGCCGAGGTCGGGGCGTCGCAGGCGTACGCGCGCTACCAGCCGCTCGGCGTCGTGCTGGCCGTCATGCCCTGGAACTTCCCGCTGTGGCAGGCGATGCGCTTCGCCGCGCCGGCGCTCATGGCCGGCAACGTCGGCCTGCTCAAGCACGCCAGCAACGTGCCGCAGACCGCGCTGTTCATGGAGGAGCTGTTCCGCGAGGCGGGGTTCCCGGACGACGCCTTCCAGACGCTGCTCATCGGCAGCGACCTCGTCGAGCGCGTCGTGCGCGACGACCGCGTCGCCGCCGCGACGCTCACCGGCTCGGAGGGGGCGGGCGTGGCGATCGGCCGCACCGCCGGCGAGTCGCTGAAGAAGGTCGTGCTCGAGCTGGGCGGCAGCGACCCGTTCCTCGTCATGCCGTCGGCCGACCTCGCCAAGGCGGCCAAGGTCGCCACGACGAGCCGCAACCAGAACAACGGCCAGTCGTGCATCGCGGCCAAGCGCTTCATCGTGCACGCCGACGTCGCCGAGGAGTTCGAGGCGCTGTTCGCGAAGGAGATCGCCGCGCTCGTCGTCGGCGACCCGATGGAGGACGGCACCGACATCGGTCCGCTGGCCACCGAGTCGGGCCGCGACGACGTCGAGGCGCTCGTGCGCGACGCCGTCGACAAGGGCGCGCGCGTGGTCGTCGGCGGCGAGCGTCCCGACCGCCCGGGCTGGTGGTACCCGCCGACGCTGCTCGCCGACGTGACCGACGAGATGGACCTCTACCTGGAGGAGGTGTTCGGCCCGGTCGCGCAGCTGCACGTCGTGCCGAGCGCCGAGGCCGCGGTCGAGCTGGCCAACGCCACCCGCTTCGGGCTGGGCTCCAACGCCTGGACGAACGACCCGGCGGAGCAGGACCTGTTCGTCCGCGACCTGCAGGCCGGCGCCGTCTTCGTCAACGGCATGACCACGTCCTTCCCGGCGCTGCCCTTCGGCGGCGTCAAGGCGTCGGGGCACGGCCGCGAGCTCGCCGCCCACGGCATCCGCGAGTTCACCAACGTCAAGACGGTCTGGGTCGGATAACGGCTTGCACCGCCCCGGTACGAACGGGGGCGTGCCGCTCCTCGAGACCTCGCCCGGCGACGACCTGTTCCCCGGCTGGTGCGCCGTCTGGGCCGCCGGTGAGCTGCTCGACCGCCCGGACGGGCCGCCGCGCCCGGCCGTCGACCACGAGGCGCTCGGGCGCAACCTGCTCGAGCCCGGCGGGGCGCGGTCGGGCACGCACCGGGCGCTGGTGCACGACGGCGAGGTCGTCGGCGCGCTGCGCCTGCTCCTGCCGCAGCGCGACAACCCGACGCTCGCCGTCGTCGACCTCGCCGTGCACCCCGACCACCGGCGGCGCGGCCTCGGCGCCCGCCTGCTCGAGGAGGCGCACCGGCTCGCGGCCGCCGCCGGCCGCACCGAGCTGCTCGTCGAGGTCGACGAGCCGGGCCCCGGCGCGGCCGGGCGGCGCTTCGCCGAGCGGCACGGCTTCACCTGCGACCTCGCCGAGACCCGGCGCGACCTGCTGCTGCCGGTCGACGAGGAGCGGCTGCGGGCGCTCGAGGCCGACGCCCGCGCGCGCAGCGCCGGCTACGCGCTGGTCACCTGGCGCGACCGCGTGCCCGACGCGCTGCTGGACGACCGCGCGCTGCTCGAGCGCCGCATGACCACGGACGCCCCGCACGGCGACCTGCCGGTCGAGGAGGAGGAGTGGGACGGCGCGCGCATCCGCGAGTACGAGGCGCTGCACGTCGCCCGCGGCCGCACCGTCCTGTCGGCCGGCGCCGTGCGCGACGGGCGGCTCGTCGCCTTCACCGACCTGCAGGTGCCGCTGGCCGACCCGCGGCGCGCCCACCAGGGCGGCACGCTCGTGCTGCGCGAGCACCGCGGCCACCGGCTGGGGGCGCTGGTCAAGGCCGCGGCGCTGCGGTCGCTGGTCGCCGAGGGCCTGCCGGTGCAGCGCGTCTGCACGTACAACGAGGAGCACAACGCGCCGATGGTGGCCGTCAACGAGGCGCTCGGCTTCGTCGTGGCCGGGCGGCTCTCGACCTGGACGTGGCGGGCGTGAGCGTCGACCTGGTGCCCGTCGACCCGCACGACGCGGCCGCCTTCGCCCCGTGGTTCGCCGTGCTCGACGCGTGCCTGGAGCACGACCGGCCGGGGGAGCCGCACTGGGGGGAGGGGGAGCAGCGGGTGCTCGCGGTGGGCGTCGTCGAGGGCGACATGGGCCGCACCGGCACGCTGCTCGCGGCCGTCGAGGGCGGCCGCGTCGTGGGCGCCGCCCGCGCCGAGCGCTTCACGCTCGACAACCCGCACCTGTGCCGCGTCGTGGTGTGCGTGCACCCGGGCGCCCGCCGCCGCGGCACCGGCACCGCGCTGCTCGAGGCGTGCCGGGCCTGGGCACGAGAGCACGGCCGGACGGTGCTGTCGGGCGAGGTCGACGAGGTCGGCCCGGACGCCCCCGGGCGCCGCTTCGCCGAGCGCGCCGGCGCCGAGCTGGGGCTGCGCGAGACCCGCCGCCGCCTCGACCTGCCGCCGGACCCGGCGCGCGTCGCCGCGCTGCGCGCCGAGGCCCGCGAGCGCGCCGCCGGCTACGCGCTCGTCACCTGGCGCGACGCCGTGCCGGCGCACCTGCTGGAGGACCGCGCGGCCATGGAGGCGCGCATGTCGACCGACGCGCCGACCGGCGACCTGCCGTGGGAGCTGGAGCAGTGGGACGGCGCCCGCTTCCGCGAGCACGAGGCGCTGCAGGCGCGGATGGGCCGCACCGTCCTCTCCGCCGGCGCCGTGCGGGATGGCCGGCTGGTCGCCTTCACCGACCTCGGCCTGCCGCGGGGCGACCCGCGCCTCGCCTACCAGTGGGGCACGCTCGTCGAGCCCGCGCACCGCGGCCACCGCCTCGGCGCGCTGGTCAAGACCGCGGCGCTCGAGGGGCTCGTCGCCGCCGCGCCGGAGTGCCGCGCGGTCGTCACCTGGAACGCCGAGACCAACGCGCCGATGGTGCGCGTCAACGAGGCCCTCGGCTTCGTCGTGGACGGCATGCTGTCGTCGTGGAGCCTGACCGCCTGACGCCCGGCCAGGCGCGCCGCGTCGCGCTGGCGGCGCAGGGCTTCCTCGACCCGGCGCCGCGCGGCCCGGTCACGGCCCGGCACGTCCACCGGGTCGTCGGGCGCACGCACCTGCTGCAGATGGACTCGGTCAACGTCTTCGCCCGCGCGCACACCGTCCCGCTGTACAGCCGGCTCGGCCCGTACGACGCCGCGCTGCTGCCGCGGCTGGCGTACGGGCGGCGCGAGCTGTTCGAGTACTGGGGCCACGAGGCGTCGCTGCTGCCGGTCGCCCTGCACCCGCTGCTGCGCTGGCGCATGGCGCGCGCCGAGGCGCTCGAGGAGGGCTGGGGCGGGCCCCTGCGCCTCATGCGCGACAAGCCCGAGGTGGTCGCGCGGGTGGTGCGCCGGCTCGAGGACGACGGCCCGCTGTCGGCCGGCGAGGTGCGCGACGCACCGCGCGGCAGCACCGGTCCGTGGTGGTCGTGGGACGAGTCGAAGGTGGCGCTGGAGTACCTGTTCTGGGCCGGGCGCGTCACCACGAGCACGCGCCGCGGCTTCGAGCGCGTCTACGACCTCACCGAGCGGGTGCTGCCCGCCGACGTGCTCGCGCGGCCGACGCCCTCGCGCGAGGACGCGCAGCGCGCGCTCGTGCTGCTCGCCGCGCGGGCGCACGGGGTCGCGACCGGGCGCGACCTGCGCGACTACTTCCGGCTGCGCGTCGACGAGGCCGCGGCGGCCGTGCGGTCGCTCGTCGAGGAGGGTGCGCTGCGCCGCGTGGTCGTGCCGGGCTGGCGCGACCCGGCCTACCTGCACCCGGAGGCGCGCGTGCCGCGGCGCGTGCGCGCCCGGGCGCTGCTGTCGCCGTTCGACCCGCTGGTGTGGGAGCGGGCGCGCACCTCGCGGCTGTTCGGCTTCGACTACCGCATCGAGATCTACGTGCCGGCCGCCAGGCGCGTGCACGGCTACTACGTGCTGCCGTTCCTGCTCGGCGAGGCGCTCGTCGCGCGCGTCGACCTCAAGGCCGACCGGGCGGCGGGCGTGCTGCGCGTGCTCGGCGGCTGGGCCGAGGTCGGGCAGCACCCGGCCGAGGTCGCGCCGGAGCTCGCGGCCGAGCTGCGCCGCGCTGCCGACTGGCAGGGCCTCGGCGAGGTCGTCGTGCACGAGCGCGGCGACCTCGCCGGGGCGCTGGCTCAGGCGGTGGCGGCCAGCGACGGGTAGTCGGTGTAGCCCTCGGCGCCGCCGCCGTAGAAGGTGCGGCTGTCCGGCTCGTTGAGGGGCGCGCCGGTGCGCCACCGCTCGGGCAGGTCGGGGTTGGCGAGGAACAGCCGGCCGACCGCGACGACGTCGACGAGGTCCTCCTCGACCAGGCGCGCGGCGCTCTCGCGGGAGGTCACCGAGCCGAAGCCGTCGTTGCCGACGAGCGGGCCGCCGAAGCGGTGCCGCAGCTCCTGCACGAGCGGCAGCGAGACGTCGGCGAGCACGTGCAGGTAGGCCAGCCCCAGCGGCGCGATCGCGTCGACGAGGGCGCCGTAGGTCGCGGCGACGTCGGCGGGGTCGGGCTCGAGCGTGCCCTGCACGTCGTGCGCCGGCGAGATGCGTATGCCGACGCGGTCGGCGCCGATCGCCGCGGCGGTCGCCTGCACGACCTCGACCACGAAGCGGGCGCGCGCCTCGGGCGAGCCGCCGTAGCCGTCGGTGCGCAGGTTGCTGTTGGGCGCCAGGAACTGGTGCAGCAGGTAGCCGTTGGCGGCGTGCAGCTCGACGCCGTCCAGGCCGGCCTCGACGGCGCGGCGCGCGGCGTCGGCGAACTCGGCGGCGACGCCGGCCAGCTCGTCGGTCTCGAGCGCGCGCGGCACCGGGTGCGGCTGCTTGCCGGTGGCGGTGACCATCTCGCCGGGCGCGGCGAGGGCGCTGGGCGCGACGCTCTCGAGCCCGCCCTTGTTGTCGGGGTGGGCGAGGCGCCCGACGTGCATGAGCTGCGCCACGACGCGGCCGCCCTCGCCGTGCACGGCGTCGGCGACGCGCCGCCAGCCGGCGACCTGCGCGTCGGTGTGCAGCCCCGGCGTGCCGAGGTAGCCCTGGCCGACGGCGCTGGGCTGCGTGCCCTCGGTGATGATGAGCGCCGCGCTGGCGCGCTGGCGGTAGTACTCGACGTTGAGGTCGGTCGGCACCCCTCCGTCGCCAGCGCGGTTGCGCGTCAGCGGGGCGAGGGCGATGCGGTGGGGGAGCGCGAGACGGCCCACGGCGGTGGGCGAGAACAGGTCGGTCACGGGGTCTCCCGGGGTCAGGGCTGGAGCGTGCGTCCTCCCCGGCGAACCCCCCGTCCGGGGCACCTGTTCCGCCCGCCCGTGGTGCACTCCCGTCATGCAGCGCTACGAGTACAAGGTCGTCCAGGTCCGCGAGGGGCTCATCGGCGGCAAGATCTCGGCCGGCAAGGTGGAGGACGAGCTCAACGAGCACGCCCGCGCCGGCTGGCAGGTCAAGGCCGTCACGGCCGTGGACGTGAAGGGCCGCATCGGCCCGGGTGCGGTCGACGGCCTGCTCGTCACCCTCGAGCGCCCGGTCTAGCGGGCCGGGCGCCGGGCCGCCGCCTCAGGCGGCGACGGGCACTAGCGGGCCGGGCGGCAGGTCGGCGTCGTGGGCGTCGTCGGCGGTGCGCGCCTCGGCGAGGTACATCGCGGCCAGCACCAGCGCGCCGCCGACGACCAGGCGCGGCCCGAGCAGCTCACCGCCGAAGGCGACGGCGAAGCCCGCGGCCCACACCGGCTCCATCGTCATGACGACGGCCGCCCGGGTGGCGGGCAGGTGCGCCTGCGCCCACGTCTGCACGACGAGCGCGAGGGTGCCGGCGACGAGCGCGGCGTAGACGAGGGCGACCCAGTCGCCGGCCTGCGCGGGCAGCTGCACGCCGCCCGGCACCGCCGCGACGGAGCAGACCGCGGCCACCGCCCACAGCTGCACCGCGGTGAGGCCGAGGGCGCTGCCCGGCCGGCTCCACAGGCCGAGCGCGACGATGTGCGCGGCGTAGAGCACGGCCGACGCCAGCGTGACGAGCTCGCCGGTGCCGAGCGCCAGGCCCTCCAGCGACAGGACGCCGAGGCCGGCGGTGGCCAGGGCGACCGCGAGCCAGGCCTGGCGGCTCATGCGGTCGCGCAGCAGGACGGCCGCGAGCAGCGGCGTGACGACGACGTACATGCCGGTGAGGAAGCCGGAGACCGAGGCCGAGGTGTGCTGCAGGCCGGTCGTCTGCAGCACCTGCGCGACGCCGTAGACGACGCCGAGCGCGACGGCCTGGCGGCGCTCGGCGCGGCTCAGCGCGGCCATCGCGCGCGGCGCGACGAGGGTGAGGGCGAGCGCGGCGAGCACGAAGCGCACCGACAGGAAGTCGGCGACCGGCAGGCGGGTGCCGAGGTCCTTGAACAGGAAGAAGGTGGAGCCCCAGGCGGCGGTGACGGCCAGCAGGCCCAGGGTGGCGAGAGTGGTCACGGGGGTCTGCCGTGACCGGAACGGCGTGGTCATGGGCGTGGAGCACACCAGGCCGAGGGGCTCGCTAGCGTCTGCCGCGTGCAGAACCGCCGTCTCGACGCCATCGACGAGGAGATCCTCCGTCGGCTCGTGACGAACGCCCGTACGAGCTGGCGCGACCTGGGCGCCGTCGTGGGGCTGTCGGCCAACGCCGTGGCGCAGCGCGTGAAGCGCCTCGAGGGCGAGGGGCGCATCCACGGCTACACCGCGCTGCTCGACCCGGGGCTGTCCGACGGCCGGGCCGAGGCCGTCGTCAACCTGCGCACGACGACGCACGCGCTCGTCCCGGAGCTCGAGGAGGCGATGGTGGCCATGCCGTTCGTCGTCGAGGTGCTCGACCTCGCCGGGCCGGTCGACTACCAGGTGCGCGTGCGCTACGCCGGGCAGCGGGAGCTCTACGAGGCGGTCAACGCCCTGCGCGCGCTGCCGGGCGTCACCGCCATCGAGACCCGCACCGTGCTGCGCGAGGTGCTGCGCCGCTAGCGCGCCGTCAGGCGCCCGGCAGCGCGTCGCGCCACGGCACGCGCGGCTCCCAGCCGGGCAGCCGGCCGACCGCGCCCGGCGGCCGGTCGGTCGTCGCGAACCACGCGGCGTACGCGCCGGCCGCCGCCGCCAGCACGGGCCGCGGCAGGGCCCGCGGCGCGCGGGCGCCGGTGCGCGCCGCGAACGCCGTCCAGAGCTCGCGAGCGGCGACCGGCTCGCCCGCGACCTCGTACGTGCCGGGCGGCGCCGTCAGCGCGACGACCGCGGCCTCCGCGGCGTCGTCGACGTGCACGTACGCGCTGCGGGGCGAGCCGTCGCCTGCGAGCGGCAGGGCCCCGCGGCGGGCGAGCCGGGCGTAGGCCCCGCCCTCGTCGTACCAGGTGCCGGGGCCGAGCAGCAGGCCGTGCCGCAGCACGACGCCCTCGGGGCGCGCCGCGGCGGCGTCCTCCATGACGGCCAGCGCGCGGGCCGCCCGGCGCACCGCGGGCGGGCCGTCGGCGCCGGCGAGCGCGAGCATCGACTGCACGACGACCCGCGGGCAGCCGGCCGCGTCGAGCAGGCGGGGCACGCCGACCTCGCGCACGCGGTCGTTCTCGGGGAAGCCGCGCCGGGCGCCCGGGCCGAGCGAGCGCGGCAGGGCGGTCAGCTCGACGACGACCGCGTCGACCGCGGGCAGGCGCAGCGGGTCGGTGACGACGTCGGCGACGACCGTCTCGACCCCGGGCACCGGGCGGCGGGCGACCGCGACGACCTCGTGACCGGCCGCGAGCAGGCGGGGGAGCAGGGGTCGACCGACCACGCCGGAGGCCCCGGCCAGCAGCACGCGCACGCCGCGAGCCTGCCAGCCGGGCCGGGGCGCCGCGACTACCCTCGGCCCGTCCGCCCCCACTCGTACGGAGTCCTCGTGCCCTCGCTCGCGCCCCTGCAGGTCCAGGTCATCGGCTACACGCACTTCGAGCCGCCGGCCGACGTCCCGTGGGAGACCGACGCCGACGGGGGCCAGGCGCTCGCGGAGTTCGCCGGGCGCGCCTGCTACCAGAGCTGGAGCAAGCCCAACCCGCGCACGGCGACCAACGAGGGCTACCTGCGCCACATCCTCGAGGTCGGCCACCTGTCGGTGCTCGAGCACGGCAGCGTGACCTTCTACCTGACCGGCATCTCGCGCAGCCTCACCCACGAGCTCATCCGGCACCGGCACTTCTCCTACAGCCAGCTCTCCCAGCGCTACGTCCCCGAGCGCGACGCGCAGATGGTCGAGCCGGAGGTCATCGCCAGCGACCCCGAGCTGCACGCGCTGTTCCTGCAGGCCACCGAGGCCTCGCTCGCGTCGTACACCGCCCTGCTCGAGGGGCTGGAGAAGCGCTTCGCGGACGTCGAGAACGTCACGAGCCGCCGCAAGCAGGCCCGCCAGGCCGCCCGCGCCGTGCTGCCCAACGCCACCGAGACGCGCATCGTCGTCACCGGCAACTACCGCGCGATGCGCCACTTCGTGGCCATGCGCGCCAGCGAGCACGCCGACGTCGAGATCCGCGAGCTGGCCATCGCGATGCTGCGCGAGCTGCAGCGCGTGGCGCCCAACGCGTTCGCCGACTTCTCCATCACCGCGCTTCCGGACGGCACCGAGGTCGCCAGCAGCCCGCTCGTGGGCGAGGGCTGAGCCGGTGCCCGCGGGGCTGCCGCGGGTAGCGTGGCGGCCATGACCGCTGCGCCGTTCGGCCGGGTGGTGACCGCGATGGTCACGCCCTTCACGGCCGACGGCGGGCTCGACCTCGACGGCGCGCAGCGCCTCGCCGCGCACCTGGTCGACGCCGGCAACGACGGCCTGCTCGTCAACGGCACGGCCGGCGAGTCGCCCACGACGACCGACGACGAGAAGGCCGCGCTCGTGCGCGCCGTCGTCGAGGCCGTCGGCGACCGCGTGCCGGTGCTCGCGGGCGTCGGCAGCCCGAGCACCGCGCACACCACCGCCCTCGCGCAGCAGGCGCAGGCGGCCGGCGCGACCGGCCTGCTCGTCGTCACGCCGTACTACAACAAGCCGCAGCAGGCCGGCGTCGTCGCGCACGTCGAGCAGGTCCTCGGCGCGACCGACCTGCCGGTGGCGCTCTACGACGTGCCGCACCGCACGGGCCTGGCGCTCACCACCGAGACGGTGCTGCGCCTCGCCGAGCACCCGCGCGTCGTGGCGGTCAAGGACGCCAAGCTCGACCTCGAGGCGGCCGCCGAGGTGCTGGCGCGCACCGACCTCGCCTACTACTGCGGGCAGGACTCGCTCACGCTGCCCTACCTCGCCCTCGGCGCCGTGGGCGTCGTCGGCACCAGCACGCACGTCACCGCCGGCGGCACCCGCGACCTGGTCGCGGCCTTCGCCGCCGGCGACACCGCGGGCGCGCTCGCGCTGCACCGGCGCCTGCTGCCGGCGTACACCGGGATCTTCCGCGCGCCCGGCACGGTCCTCGTCAAGGCGGCGCTGCGCGACCTCGGTCTGCCGGCCGGGCCGGTGCGCCTGCCGCTCGTCGACGCCACCCCCGAGCAGGTGACCGCGCTGCGCGCCGACCTGGCCGCCGCCGGACTCGCCCTGGAGCCCACCGCCGCATGAGCCACCCGCACCCCGACCTCGGCGCCCCGCCGCCGCTGCCCGACGGCGGGCTGCGCATCGTCGCCCTCGGCGGGCTCGCCGAGATCGGCCGCAACATGACGGTGTTCGAGCACGCCGGGCGGCTGCTCGTCGTCGACTGCGGCGTGCTGTTCCCCGAGGAGGACCAGCCGGGCATCGACCTCATCCTCCCGGACTTCTCCTACATCCGGTCGCGCCTCGACGACGTCGAGGCCGTCGTGCTCACGCACGGCCACGAGGACCACCTCGGCGCGGTGCCGTACCTGCTGCGCGAGCGGCGCGACATCCCGGTCGTCGGCAGCCGCTTCACGCTGGCCCTGCTCGAGGCCAAGCTGCGCGAGCACCGCATCACCCCGGTGCTCGACGTCGTCGCCGAGGAGGAGACCCGGCAGCTCGGGCCGTTCGCGCTCGAGTTCTTCGCCGTCAACCACTCGATCCCCGACGCGCTCGCCGTCGCGATCCGCACCGAGGCCGGCCTGGTGCTCCACACCGGCGACTTCAAGATGGACCAGCTGCCGCTCGACGGCCGCCTCACCGACCTCGGCGGCTTCGCCCGCCTGGGCAAGGAGGGCGTCGACCTGCTGCTCAGCGACTCGACCAACGCCGAGGTGCCGGGCTTCGTCACCCCCGAGCGCGAGATCGGCCCGGTCGTCGACGAGGTCGTGCGCACCTCCGAGGGCCGCGTCATCGTCGCGTGCTTCGCCAGCCACGTGCACCGCGTGCAGCAGGTGCTCGACGCCGCCGAGCGGCACGGCCGCCACGTCGCCTTCGTCGGGCGCTCGATGGTGCGCAACATGGGCGTCGCCCGCGAGCTCGGCCTGCTGCACGTCGCGCCCGGGCTGCTCGTCGACATGAAGGACGTCGAGCAGCTGCCCGACACGCGCGTCGTGCTCGTCTCGACCGGCTCGCAGGGCGAGCCGCTGTCGGCGCTGTCGCGGATGGCCCAGCGCAGCCACCACCAGATCCGCATCGAGGCCCACGACACCGTCGTGCTGGCCTCCTCGCTCATCCCCGGCAACGAGAACGCCGTCTACCGGGTGATCAACGGGCTGTCGCGCTGGGGCGCCCGCGTGGTGCACAAGGGCGTCGCCAAGGTGCACGTCTCCGGACACGCGCCCGCCGGCGAGCTGCTCTACCTGCTCAACGCCACCAAGCCGTCCAACCTCATGCCCGTGCACGGCGAGTGGCGGCACCTGCGCGCCCACGCGGCCCTCGGTCGGCTCACCGGCGTGCCGGAGGACCGCATCGTGCTCGCCGAGGACGGCGTCGTCGTCGACCTCGTCGGCGGCCGCGCCTCCGTCGTCGGCGCCGTGCCCTGCGGCTACGTCTACGTCGACGGCCTCGAGGTCGGCGACGTCGGCGAGTCGACGCTCAAGGACCGGCGCATCCTCGGCGAGGAGGGCTTCCTGTCGATCACGGTCGCCCTCGACAGCACCACCGGCGAGGTCGCCGGCGAGCCGCAGATCAGCGCCCGCGGCTTCAGCGACGACCCCCGCGCCTTCGACCCCGTGCGCGTGCTCATCTCCGAGGCGCTCGCCGCCTCCGCCCGCGAGGGCGTCACCGAGGCGCACCAGGTCGCGCAGGCCGTCCGCCGCGTCGCCGGCCGCTGGGTGAGCGACACCTACCGCCGCCGCCCCATGATCGTCCCCGTGGTCATCGAGGTCTGACGCGCAGGGCTGCTGCGTCGGGTGGTCGGCCGGGTGGGTGCCCTCGCGCAGGACGCTCGGCTGGACGCTCCGCGCTGCGTCTGCCGTACGCGGGGGACCACTGGACGCGTCGGGCAGACGCAAGGCGGCAGCTGGCCGGCGTGCGCACGCTGCGTCTGCCGTACGCGGGGGAGCACTGGACGCGTCGGGCAGACGCAAGGCGTCAGCTGGCCGGCGTGAGCCCGCTACGTCTGCCGTACGCGGGGGAGCACTGGACGCGTCGGGCAGACGCAAGGCGGCAGTCAGCCCGCGCTGCGTTCCGGTGCGAGTGCTCGTCGACGAGGTAGGCGCCTTCCCCGCGCGGGAGGCCCGGCTGGGCCGGATGCTGGCTGCGTCTGCCGTACGCGGGGAGGCATCGGACGCGCCGGGCAGACGCAAGCCGGCAGGTGGCTGGCGTGTGCCCGCCACGTCTGCCGTACGTGGGGAAGCACTGGACGCGTCGGGCAGACGCAAGCCGGCAGCGAGCCGGCGTGTGCCCGCTGCGTCTGCCGTACGCGGGGACGCACCCGACGCGTCGGGCAGACGTCCGCGCCCAGACGTCCGCGCGGCGCCCGCGCGGCGTGTCCGCGGTGTGACTGCTGTGACGCGTGGGGCCTGAGCGGTAGCGTCCGCAGCATGGCCTCCCGTGCGCCCGCCGCCTCCCGCCCGCGCAGCGGCTCGTCGTCGGCCTCGCGGTCGCGCAGCGGCGGCGCGGCGGCCGGCCGGCAGCCCGCCTCGCGCCCGGCGGCCAAGAAGGCCCCGGCGCGCAAGGCGCCGGCCAAGCGCCCCGCCTCGCGCCCCGCCTCGCGCAAGGTCACCCCCGCGCACGGCCCCGGCCCGTTCGCCCTCGCCGCGCGCGGCGTGGTCGCCGTCGTCGTCGGCGTCGTCCGCCTCCTGCTGGGCGCCCTCGGCCTGGTCGCGGGTGCCGTCGGGTCGGCCGTGCGCAGCGCCACCGGCGGCGCGCGCGACCTCGACCCGGCGCACCGCCGCGACGGCCTCGGCCTCGCGCTGCTCGCCGGCGCGCTGGTCGCCGCGGGCGGCGTCTGGTGGCGCGCCGGCGGCGTCGGCGACGCGGTGGCCGACGGCCTCAGCGCCCTGCTCGGCCGCGGGGCGCTCGTGCTGCCGCTGCTGCTCGTGGTCGCCGGCTGGTCGGTGCTGCGCCACCCGTCCGAGCGCGAGGACGGCGGCGGCCGGCTCGTCGTCGGCTGGTCGGCGCTCGCGCTCGGCGCCCTCGGCGTGCTGCACGTGGTGCGCGGCGCGTCGCACCCGCGCGACGAGCGCGGCGGCGTGGTCGGCTTCGCGCTCGGCGAGCCCGCCGCGGCCGGCCTCACGCCGTGGCTGGCCGTCCCCGTGCTGCTGCTGCTCGCGCTGTTCGGCCTGCTCGTCATCACCGCCACGCCCGTGCACCAGGTGCCCGAGGCGCTGGCCCGCCTGCGCGACCGGCTGCTGCTGCGCACCCCGCCGCCCGCGCCCGAGGTGCACGAGGAGCCCGAGCCGCTCGCCCCGCTGCAGCGCGCGCGCCCCCGCAAGCGCCAGGGCTCGCTCGCCGC
>CANKBT010000013.1 GCA_947479995.1 Frankiaceae bacterium
CGCATGGCGAGCACCGGCGCGGCGCGCGCGACGCCGAAGGCCAGGCCGACGACCCCGCCCGCGAGCGGGCTGCCGGTCAGCACGGCGAGCACCAGCGCCGCGTAGAGCAGCGGCGACGTGACGATCGTGACGAGCCCGACGCCGAGCTGCGCGCCGTAGCCGAAGCCGTAGACCCAGCCGCGGTAGCGGTGCAGCCAGTCCTCGTCGACCTGCCGGTGCCAGGTCGGCAGCTGCGGCAGGCGGCCGGTCTCGACGAGCACCGCGAGGACCGCGAGCACGGCGAGCAGGCCGAGCGCGGCGACCGCGACGCCGGTGCGCTCGAGCGGCAGCAGCCACCCGACCGCGCCGAGCAGCGTGCCGAGGGCGACCCCGCCGAGGGCGGAGCCGAGCATGTGGGCCGTGGCCGTGACCGGCCAGCGGCTGGCGCGTCCCCGCTCACCGAGCGGGGTGATGCTCGAGAGCATCGACTCGCCTCAAGGCGACCACATCGCCCGGAGGGCGGCCAGGACCGCGACGGGGACGCCGACGAGCAGCGCCCAGGTGGACAGGGCCACGCGCTAGCCCTGCGCCCGCGGCAGGTCGGCGACCTCGTCGGCGGTGAGCTCGAGGCTCGGGTGGCCCGGCATGATCCCCGCGGCCATGAGCTCGCGGTCGGCGCGGGCCTCGCGGTGGGCGCCGTCGCCGTGGTCGGGGCGGTGGCTGTGCTCGGGGGAGCCGTGAGCGTGGGCGTGGTCGCGCACGTCGCGCTGGCGGTCGCCGACGGCGTTGGTGACGAGCCGCTCGACCTGCTCCCAGGACGTCGCGCTGCCCTCGCCGGCGACCCGGCCGGCGGCGCCGTCGACGAGCACGAAGTACGGCGAGCCCGGCACCTCGTACTGCTCCCACACCTCGGTGGACATGACGACGTCGAGCCCGTCGGCGGCCAGGCCGGCGACGGCGGTCGCGCTCTCGCGCTCGGTGCCCTGCGTGACGACGACCAGGCGGGTGCCGCGCGGCAGCCCGAGCGGCGCGCGGTCGCGGAAGCGCTCCCAGAAGCCGTGGCAGGTCAGGCAGCCGCTCGACAGGAAGGCGATGAGCACGTCGCCGCCGGACGTCACCGACAGCTGCACGCTGTCGCCGGCGGGCGTGGTGCCCGCGACGTCGGGCGCCGAGGAGCCGGTGAGGCCGGCGGGGCCGACGACGCCGCGGCCGACCTCGAAGGGCACGTCGACCGGGCCGGCGGCCGGCGCGGTGTCCTCGCGGCCGGCGCCGAGCTCGTGCAGCGAGCGGAGGATCTCGGCGTGGCTGCGCAGCAGGCCGGCGACGAGCACGGCGAGCAGCGCCACGACGACGGCGAGGGCGATCACGAGGACGGTCACGGGGCGGTGCTCCCAGCTGCAGGGCGGAGGGGGGCGACGAGCGCCCGCGCGGCGGTGAGCCGCGGCAGGGCGCTGAGGACGAGGACGGCCAGCCAGGCCAGCAGCCCGGCCGAGGCCGCGGCGCCGACGGCGACGAGCGCGCCGTCGTCGCCGAGCGAGGGCAGCCCGGCGGCCGGCCCGGCGGCCACGGCGGCGGCGCAGGCGGCGAGCAGCCCGGTGACCACGACGTGCAAGGGGGTCGGCGGCAGGTCGGGCTCGCCGAAGCAGCCGCACGAGCTCAGCGGGCCGCCGCGCAGCAGGGCCGCGCCGACGAAGGCGGTGAAGCCGGCGTAGGCGAGCGCGACGAGCACCGGGGTGCCGGGCACCTCGAGCAGGGCGGCGACGGCGAGGGCCACCTCGACGAGCCCGAGGGCCCGCACGAGGACCGGCGAGGAGGGGAGGCGCTGGGTGCGCAGCGCCTGGGAGGCGCCGGCGGGGGAGCGGAGCTTGCCCGCGCCCGCGGCGAGCAGGAGCAGGCAGGCCGCCAGGTAGGGCACGAGGAGCGGCTGCACCCGGACACCGTGCGTGACCGCTCGGCGAGGGTCAAGTCGGCGCGCGGCGGGCAGGACGAGCCGATGCGCCGCAGGAGGGCGTCACGCAGCGCTCCCGGGTGATCGCCGAGCGGCACCGGCCTAGCGTGGGGCGGTGCGCACCGCCGACGACCTCCGAGCCGCCCTCGCCGACGTCCTGCCGGGCGCCCGCGCCGACCTCGAGGCGCTCGTGCGGGTGCCGTCGGTGTCGGTCGACCCCGCCCGCGCCGGGGCGGTGCAGGAGGCCGCGGACGCGGTCGCGGCGCACGCCCGCGACGCCGGCGCCGCCTCGGTCGAGGTGGTCCGCGCCGACGGGGGAGCGCCTGCCGTGCTCGCCTCGTGGCCCGCGCCCGAGGGCGCCCCGACCGTGCTGCTCTACGCCCACCTCGACGTGCAGCCCACCGGCCCGGAGCAGGAGTGGACGAGCCCGCCGTTCGCGCCGACCGAGCGCGACGGCCGGCTCTACGGCCGCGGCGCCGCCGACGACAAGGCCGGCGTGCTCATGCACCTGGCCGTGCTGCGGGCCTTCGGCGGCACGCCGCCGTGCGGCGTCGTGCTGTTCGTCGAGGGCGAGGAGGAGGTCGGCTCGCCGACCCTGCCCGCGCTGCTGGCGGCCCACCGCGACCGGCTGCGCGCCGACGTCATCGTCATCGCCGACTCGGCCAACGCCGCCGTCGACGTGCCGGCCTTCACGACCAGCCTGCGCGGGCTGGTCGACCTGCTCGTCGAGGTGCACCTGCTCGCGCGCCCGGTGCACTCCGGGCTGTTCGGCGGGCCGGTCGGCGACGCCCTCACCGCGCTGTGCCGGCTGCTCGCGACGCTGCACGACGACGAGGGCGCCGTCGCCGTCGCCGGCCTGCACCGCGGCACGAGCGACGCGCCGGACCTCGACGCGGACGTCTTCCGCGGCGACGTCGGCCTCGTCGACGGCGGGCAGCTGCTGGGCCGCGGCACGCTGCCCGAGCGGATGTGGCACCAGCCCGCCGTGACGGTCATCGGCCTCGACGCCCCCGCCACCGCGGACGCCAGCAACGTGCTGCTGCCGCGCGCCCGCGCGAAGGTCAGCCTGCGCCTGGCGCCCGGCGACGACGCGGCCCGGGCGCGCGCGGCGCTCACCGCGCACCTGCAGGAGCACGCGCCGTGGGGCGCCGAGGTCACCGTGAGCGGGGGCTCGTCCGGCGAGCCGTTCGCGCTCGAGCCGAGCGGCCCGACGTACGACCTCGCGCGGCAGGCCTTCGCCGACGCGTACGGCAACGACGCGGTCGAGGCGGGCATCGGCGGGTCGATCCCCTTCATCGCC
Source organism: Frankiaceae bacterium (assembly GCA_947479995.1). GTDB lineage: Bacteria > Actinomycetota > Actinomycetes > Mycobacteriales > SCTD01 > CANKBT01. Next base: position 3,228 of record CANKBT010000013.1, read on the forward strand.
GAGTTCGCCCGGGCGTACCCCGGCGCCACGGTGCTCGTCACCGGCGTCGGCGACCCGGCCTCGCGCTGGCACGGGATCGACGAGTCGCTGCACCTCGGCATGTGGGAGCGGGCCTGCCTCGCCGAGGCGCTGCTGCTGGAGCGGCTGAGCGGCTGAGCGGCTGGGCGGCTGGGCACGGGCCGCCGGGCACGCCGACGGCCCGCCCCCGGTGGGGGACGGGCCGTCGGGGCGGTGCGGGCTAGTCGGCGGCGCGCTCGGCCTGCCGCGCGGCCTTCTCGGCGTCGGCCAGCTCGGCCAGGCGCTCGGCGTCGGCGCGGCGCTGCTGCGCCTCGCCGGTCTGCGCGACGGCGTCGGAGAGCTCGGCGCGCGGGGCGGCGGTGGCCGCCTCGGTGCGCTCCTCGATGGCCTCGCGCTGGGCGTCGGCGCGCTCGCGCTCGGCCTGCAGGCGCTGCTGCGCCTTGTCCTGCGCGGCCTTCGCGGCCCGCGCCTGCTTCGCGTCGGCGGTGCGCTCGGCGTCGGCCTTGGCCTGGGCGGCGGCGGCCCTCGACGTCGCGGTGCGCTGCGAGCGCTGCTGGGCGGCCTGCGCCTTGGCCTGCTCGGCCTGCTCGAGCTGGGCGTCGAGCTGCGCGTCGGCCTCGGCCTTGCGCTGCTCGGCCTTCTCCTCCAGCGCGACGGCCCGCTCGAGCACCTCGACGCGGCGGGTGAGCAGGCGGCCGCGCTGCGCGAGGGCCTCGTCGGCCAGCAGCGAGCCGGCGGTGCGGTCGAGCGTGCCGAGCACGCGCTCGTACGCCAGGCGCACGGGGCTGTCCTCGGCCAGGCGGGTGGCGACGACCTTCGTCTCGAGCAGGTGCGACGGGTACCGCAGCGCCTTGTACTCGAGGGCGAGGACGGAACGGGGGACGGTCAGGGCGTTCACGAGTGGCTCCTGGGGTCGGCGGGGCGGGAGGTCAGGACGGCAGGCCGGCCTCGGCGGCGAGGCGGTCGGCCTCGTCCCGGGCACGGGCGGCGGCGGCCTCGGCGGCCTCCGCGCTGTCGACCTGGGCGTCGGCGGCCTGGGCGGCCTGCTGCGCCTGGGCCTCGGCCTGCGACTCCTGCGCGCGGGCCTGCACGGCGGCGGTGGCCTGCTCGGCGGCGGCGCGCTGCTCGGCGGCGGCCTTGGCGGCGGCCTCCTGGCGCTCGGCCTCGGCGGCGGCGGCCGCCTGCTCGGCCTGCGCCTGCTGCACGACCTGCGCCTCCTGCGCCTGCTCGGCGGCGGCGACGGCCTGCTCCTGCTGGGCGGCGGCGGCCTGCTCGCGCTGCAGCTGCTCGGCGGCCTCCTGCGCGCGCACCTCGGCGACGGCCTCGGTGGCGCTCGCCTCCTTGCGGGCGGCGGCCTCGGCCTGCTGCAGCTGCCCCTCGGCGGCCAGCGAGTCGTTGCCGGTCACCGCGCCGGCGACCTCCTTGACCTTGCCGGTGACCGAGCCGAGCAGGCCCTTGCGCGCCTCGTCGGCGGCGTTGTCCGTCACGTGTCCTCCTGAGGTGGTGGTGCGTGTCGTACGGCGTCCGCTGCCTCCTTCCCGCTCGCGCCGAGCAGCGACGGCGCGGGCGCGGAGGGATGGGTCACAGGCCCCCGTACGGTGCAGCGCGTGACCGGGGTGCTGGGCGTCGTCGGCGACCTCGTCGAGGACGTCGTCGTGTGGCCGGAGGGGCCGGTGCAGCGCGGCAGCGACACGCCCGCCAGGGTGTTCCGCTCCCGCGGCGGCAGCGCGGCCAACGTCGCGGTCGCCGCGGCGGCGCACGTGCCGGTGCGCTTCCTCGGGTGCGTCGGCGCCGACGCCCTGGGCGACCGCCTGGTGGGCGAGCTCGTGGCGGCGGGCGTCGACGCCCGCGTGCAGCGGCGGGGCCGCACCGGCAGCGTCGTCGTGCTCGTCGACACCGACGGCGAGCGCACCTTCCTGCCCGACCGGGCGGCGTCCGCCGCGCTCGCCCCGCCGGCGCCCGAGGACCTCGACGGCCTGGCGCTGCTGCACGTGCCGGCGTACGGGCTGGACGGCGGCGACACCGCGACGACGGTGCGCGCGCTGCTGGCGAGCGGCCGGCCGGTGAGCCTCGACGCGTCGAGCTGGGCGGTGCTGCGCGCCGTCGGCGACGTCCGCGCCCTGGTGGAGGCGGTGCGCCCGGTGGTGCTGTTCGCCAACGCCGACGAGGCGCGCGAGCTCGACCTGCCGGTGCCGGGCGTCGACGTCGTCGTCAAGGACGGCCCGCGCCCGACGGTGCTGCTGGCCGCCGACGGCACCCGGCGCAGCTGGCCGGTCGACCCGGTCGCGGGCGTCCGCGACTCGACCGGCGCCGGGGACGCGTTCGCGGCGGGCTGGCTGTCCGCGATGCTGGAGGGGCGCGACCACGACGCGCGCGTGTCCCGCGCGCACGCGATGGCGCGCCGGGTGCTGCAGCACCCCGGAGCAGGAGGAGGACCCGCGTGAGCGCCGCCGTCGACGTGCTGGCCGTGCACGAGGAGGTGCGCACCGCGCTCGAGGAGGGGCGCCCGGTCGTCGCCATGGAGTCGACCATCTACTCCACCCTCGGGCTGCCGGTGCCGCACAACGCCGAGGCGCTGCGCCGCTGCCAGGCCGCGGTGCGCGAGGGCGGCGCCGTGCCGGCGGTGACCGCCGTGGTCGACGGCCGCTGGGTGGTCGGGCTGGCGCCCGAGCAGGAGGAGCGGGTGCTGCACGGCACCCGCAAGGTCGCCGAGCGCGACCTCGCGGTCGCGGCCGCGCAGCGCTGGGACGTCGGCGTGACCACGGTCAGCGCGAGCGTCGCGCTCGCCCACCGCGCCGGCATCGAGGTCTTCGCGACCGGAGGCATCGGCGGCGTGCACCGCGGGGTCGAGGTGAGCGGCGACGTCAGCGCCGACCTCGACGCGCTCGCGCAGCACCCCGTCGTCACGGTCTGCGCCGGCGCCAAGAGCTTCCTCGACCTCGCGCGCACGCTCGAGCACCTCGAGACCGCGGGCGTGCCGGTGCTCGGCTGGCGGTCCGACGACTTCCCGGCGTTCTACGTGCGCTCGAGCGGCCTGCCCGTGCCGCACCGCGTCGAGGACGCCCAGTCGGTGGCCCGGGTGCTCCGGCACCGGTCGCGCCCGCAGACCGGCGTGCTGCTCACCGTGCCGATCCCCGCGGAGGACGAGCTCGACCCCGCGCGGCACGACGCGGCGCTCGCCGCGGCCCTGCGGGCGGTGGACGAGTCGGGCATCACGGGCGCAGCGGTCACGCCGTACGTGCTGGAGCGGCTCGGGCGCGAGACCGAGGGCAGCAGCGTGCCCGCCAACCTCGCGCTCGCGGAGAGCAACGCGCGCGTCGCGGCGCAGGTCGCGACCGCGCTGGCGGGCTAGGGCACCCCACCGAGTGGGCAGAACGCCGGACGACGGGGGGCCGTCCGGCCCACACTGGTGGGAACGGGAGGAGGTGGCGTGGAGGTCACGAGCGACGAGCAGGTCCGGCGCTTCGAGGCGCTCGTGCACGCCAGCCCCGACTTCACGTCCATCGCGACGCCCGACGGCCGCGTGCAGTTCCTCAACGCCGCCGGCCGCGAGCTGGTCGGTCTGGGGCCGGACGTCGACGTCACCGCCCTGCGCGTCGAGGACATGCTCACCGACGCCGCGATGGCGCAGCTCGTGCTCGTGCAGCGGCCGGCCATCCACGCCCGCGGGCGCTGGGACGGCACGTCGACCCTGCGCGACTGGCGCGGCGGGCCGCCGATCCCGGTCGAGGTGACCTCGACGCTGCTGCGCGACGGCGACACCGGCGCGCCGATCGCCATCGCCACCGTGCAGCGCGACCTGCGCGAGGTGCTGCAGTCGCAGGACCGCACGGTCGCGGCGCTCGACGCGCTCGAGGTCAGCGAGGCGCGGTCGCGCGCGCTGCTCACGCACATGTCCGACGCGCTGCTCGTCACCGACGAGGCCGGCGTGCTGCGCTACGCCAGCCCGTCGGCGCAGCGCGTCTTCGGCGCCGTGCCGGGCACGCGCGAGGGCGACGACGTGGCGCTGCTCGTGCACCCCGACGACCGCGAGTCCGCCCGCCGCGCGCTGCGCGCGGTCGCCCGCCACGGCGGCACCGGGCCGGTGCTGCGCCTGCGGCTCGCCGAGGAGGGCCGCTGGGTCGAGGCGGTCACCGAGGACCGGCTGGCCGACCCGGGCGTGCGCGGGCTCGTCGTCACCGCCCGCGACGTCACGCAGCGGCACTGCGAGGAGCAGGCGCAGGCCGGGCAGGCGAGGGTGCTCGAGCTCATCGCCAGCGGCGCGCCGGTCGGCGACGTGCTCGTCGCCCTCGCCCGCTGGGTCGAGGACCAGCGCCCCGCCACGCGCTGCTCGGTGCTGCTGCGCCAGGGCGACCTGCTCGTGCTCGGCGCGGCGCCCACCATGTCCGCGGAGTACCGCGAGGCGGTCGACGGCCTGCCGCTCGGCACGCCCGGCTCGCCGTGCGGCACCGCGGTGCGCGGGGGCGAGCCCGAGCTGGTGCCCGACCTGCTCGCCGACGAGGCGTACGCGCCGTTCCACGCGCTGGCGCGGCGCTGCGGCGTGCGCTCGTGCTGGTCGTACCCGGTGCTGTCGCCGGCGACGGGCGGCACCATCGGCACGTTCGCGCTGTACGGCGCGGAGCCGGGCCTGCCCGACGCCGAGGTGGAGGCGCTGCTGGCCCGGGCCAGCCACCTGGTCGGCATCACCCTCGACCGGCAGGCGCTGCTCGACCGGCTGGCGCACGACGCGCACCACGACGCGCTGACCGGCCTGCCGAACCGCGTGCGGCTGCTCGAGGTGCTCTCGCGCGCGCTCGCCGCGGGCACGTCGCCGACGGTGGTCTTCCTCGACCTCGACCGGCTCAAGATCGTCAACGACTCGCTGGGGCACGAGACCGGCGACGAGCTGCTCGTGCGCGTGGCCGACCGGCTGCGCGCGGCCGTGCCGCCCGGCGACCTGGTCGCGCGCTTCGGCGGCGACGAGTTCGTCGTCGTCTCGGGCGTGCGCGGGCGCGCCGACGCCGAGCAGCTCACCGACCGGCTCCTGTCGGCGGTGGCCGAGCCGGTGCTGCTCGACGGGCGGCAGGTGACGCCGTCGGCGAGCGCCGGCGTGGTGCTGGCCGACCCGCGCGAGAGCGCCACCGACGCGCTGCGCGACGCCGACATCGCGATGTACCGCGCGAAGCACCGCGGCGGGTCGGGGCACGTGCTGTTCGACGAGGGCATGCGCACCCGCGCCTTCGACCGGCTCGAGCTCGAGGGGCAGCTGCGCGACGGCCTCGCCGCCGGGCAGTTCGTCGTGCACTACCAGCCGGTCGTCGACCTGCAGGCCGGCGGCGCGGTCGTCGGCTTCGAGGCGCTGCTGCGCTGGCAGCACCCCGAGCGCGGCCTGCTCACCCCGGCCGCCTTCGTCGACCTGGCGGAGGAGACCGGGCTCATCGTCCCGCTCGGCGAGTGGGTGCTGCGCACCGCGGCCGCCGAGGTGCGCGGCTGGGCCGACCACGTCGACGTGCGCGGGCTGACGCTGTCGGTCAACCTCGCCGCGCAGCAGCTGGCGACGCCCGGCCTGCTGCACGCCGTGTCGGACTGCGTGCGGGCGCTCGGGCCGTGGTCGCTCGGCCTCGAGCTCACCGAGTCGACCCTCATGGCCGACACCGGCCCGGTGCGCGCGGTGCTCGACCAGCTCGCGGCCTCGGGCGCCGCGCTGTCGATCGACGACTTCGGCACCGGCTACAGCTCGCTGAGCTACCTCACCCGGCTGCCGGTCGCGACCCTGAAGATCGACCGCAGCTTCGTCACCGACCTCGGGCAGAGCGCCGACGCCGCGACGGTCGCGAGCGCCGTCGTCGGCCTCGGCGACGGCCTGCGGCTGCGGGTCATCGCCGAGGGCGTCGAGACCGAGGAGCAGCGCCGCACGCTGCGCGAGATGGGCTGCCGCTACGCGCAGGGCTACCTGTTCGGCGCGGCGCTGCCGGCCGCGGAGGCGCTCGCGCTGCTGGAGCCGGTGCGCCGCCTGCGCTAGGCCGGGCGGACCTCGAACCACACGGTCTTGCCGCTCGCCGTGTGCTCGGCGCCCCACGCCGACGACAGCGCCTCGACGAGCGCGACGCCGCGCCCGCCCTCGTCGAGCAGCGAGGCGCGCCGCAGCGCCGGCAGGTCGGTGCTCGCGTCGCTCACCTCCACGCGCAGCACGCGGTCGCCGGGCACCACGCGGATGCGCACCTCGCCGGTGCCGTGCACCAGCGCGTTGGTGGCGACCTCGCTGACGAGCAGGGCCACGACGTCGCAGTCGGCGCCCGTGCCGGACGCCGCGCACGCCTCGACGGCGAAGCGCCGGATGCGCCCGACGCTCGTCGGCACCGTGTCGGCCAGCATCTCCCGCGGTCCGCCCACGGGTGCGCTCGGGTCGACGCTCACCTCGCGGTCCTCCTCTCCGCTGCCTGCCCCGCCCCGGTCACGGCGCGGGGTCCGGAGGCACCTCCGGGGGCACCCGCTGCGGCCCCGCCTCCACGGGCCGCGGCCGGTCCTGCACGTGCAGCCGCACGGCCACGAGCGCGACGTCGTCGTCGGGCTGCGTCGGCAGCATGCGCTGCAGCAGCGCGTCGCACAGCGCGTCGAGCGGCAGGTGCCCGAGCTCGGCCAGCAGCCGGCGCAGGCGGTCGATGCCGACGTCGAGGCTCTGCCCGCGGCGCTCGACGAGGCCGTCGGTGTAGAGCAGCACCGTGCTGTCGCGGCCGAGCGCGACCTCGTGCTCCTCGCGGCGGCTCGACGCGTCGATGCCGAGCAGCAGGTCGGCCTCGCCGATCTCGAGCATGCGCACGTCGCCGTCGGGGTGCAGCACGAGCGGCGGCGGGTGGCCGGCGTTCGACCAGCGCAGCCGGGTGACGCCGGTCGCGCGCTCCTCGGCCGTCTGCTCGAGGCGGGCCACGACCGCCGTGGCGCTCGTCTCGACGAGCAGCCCCTCCAGGGCGGCGTCGAGGCGCGAGAGCACCTCGGCCGGGCCGGCGCTCGAGGTGAAGGCGATGCCGCGCAGCAGGCCGCGCACCTGACCCATCGCCGCGGCCGCGGCGGAGTCGTGGCCGATGACGTCGCCGATGACGAGCACGGTCGCGCCCGTGGGCTGCAGGAAGGCGTCGTACCAGTCGCCGCCGATCTGGGCCGCCGCGGCGGCCGGCTCGTAGCGCACGACGACCTCGACGTGGTCGGGCTCCGGCGGCGGGGTGAGGTGGCTGCGCTGCAGCTCCAGCGAGAGCTGCTGCTGCTGCGCGAACAGCCGCGCGTTGTCGAGCGCGAGGGCGGCGCGCGCGGCGACGTCGCGGCAGGCGGCGAGGTCGGCCTCGTCGTACGGCGCGCGGTCGGGCCCGCGGAAGGCGCTGAGCAGCCCGACGGTGCGCCCGCGCGCCTGCATCGGGAACAGCGCCGCGCTCGACGGCGCGAGCGCGCGGACCAGGTCGCGCGCCTCCCCGGGCGCGAGCACGGCGGCGAGCCGCTCGGTGGCGTCGGACGCGACCACCGCGGGGCGCTGCGACCGCAGGGCCTGCAGCAGGAACGACTGCTCGTCGAGGGCGCCGAGCCGCACCGCGGAGTAGCGCGCGACGGCGTCGCGGTGGGCGGGGTCGGCGTGCCACCAGCCGACGTCGCGCAGGGCGCCGTCGTCGTCGACCAGCGTGACGAGGCACCAGTCGCCGAGCTCGGGCACGAGCAGCTGGGCCAGGCGCGCGACGGCCTCCTCGGCCTCCAGCGTCTCGGACAGGCCGGTCGTCACGTCGGCCACGAGCTGCGCCCGGCGGGTGGCCCGCTCCAGGCGCTGCGCGGCGGCGCGCTCCTCGGTGACGTCGAGGAAGTAGACCGACAGGCCGTCCGGCGAGGGCCAGGCGCGCACGTCGTACCAGGCGTCGAGCGGCGGCGGGTAGTAGGCCGCGAACGAGGCGGGCCGGCCGGACGCGACGGCGCTGCGGTAGTGCACCTCGAAGTCGCTGCCGACGGCGTGCGGGAACAGCTCCCACACCACGCCGCCGAGCAGCTCGTCGCGCGGCAGGCCGAACAGCCGCTCGGCCTCCGCGTTGACGTAGGAGAAGCGCCACTCGACGTCGAGCGAGAAGAAGGCGGCCGACATCGCCTCGAGCACGCGCGCGACGCGGGCCTGGCCGTCGTGCGCGTCGGTCGAGTCGTGGGCCGCGCCGAGCACGCGGGTGGGCTCGCCGTGCTCGTCGGCGAGCACGCGGCCGCGGGCGGTCACCCAGCGGGTCGTGCCGTCCGGCGTGACGACGCGGTACTCCATCGCGAAGTCGCGGACCGCGTCGATGGCCGCGGCCAGCGTGCTCGACACCCGCTCGACGTCATCGGGGTGCAGGCGGGCGGTGAAGTCGGCGAGGGTGCGCCCGAAGTCGGTGCGGTCGTAGCCGAACATCGCGAGCAGCCGGTCGTCCCAGAGCAGCTGGCCGGTGCGCAGGTCCCAGTCGAAGCTGCCCAGCCCGGCCGCCTCGATCGCCAGCCCCCAGCGGTCGAGCGTGCTCTGGTACTCGCCGGCGAGGGCCGCCAGCTCGAGCTCGGCCACCACGGAGGAGGCGAGCTGCTCGAGCATGGTGACGTCCTCGGCCGTCCAGGCGCGCGGCTGCGGGTCGAAGGCGCACAGCGCGCCGACGACCTCGCCGCGCTCGGTGCGCAGCGGCACGCCGAGGTAGGCGGCGACCGCGCCGCTCGTCACCGGCGGCAGGCCGGCGACCCGCGCGTCGGACGGGGCGTCGTCGACGGCGAGCGGCGCGCCGCGGTCGACCGTGACGGTGCACAGCGAGTCGGCCAGCGGGCCCTCGGCGCGCGCCTCCGGCGGCAGCCCCGCGGCGCCCGCGACGACCTGCACCTCGGCGAGCAGCGACACCTGGGCGGCGGACGTGCCGAGCAGCCGCCGCGCGAGGTCGGCGAGCCGGTCGAGCGCCGGCCCGGCGGTCGTGCCGCGGAAGCGGTCGACGTCCGTCCGGCGGCCGTCGGAGCGCTGCGCGGGCACCGAGGCGCCGGCGACGCTGTCACCGGTCAACGGGGTCGCTCCAGGAGGAGGGGGCGGAGCGGCCATCGTACGAGAGCACCCCGCCCGGTCGGCGCAGGCGGTAGGAAGGCGGGGTGCTGACGGTCCACCGCGCGCAGGGCGCGGAGCCGCTGGTCACCGCGCTGGGCGAGGTGCTGCGCCGGCCGCTGGCCGACCCGGTGGCCGCCGAGGTGGTGGCGGTGCCGGCCAAGGGGGTCGAGCGCTGGATCACGCAGCGGCTGGCCGGCGTGCTGGGCGCGGTCGACGGCGACGGGGTGGCCGCGGGGCTGGCCTTCCCCAGCCCGTCGCGGCTGGTCGACGAGGCGCTCGCCGCCGCCACCGGCGTCGCGGCCGACGACGACCCGTGGGCGCCGGGGCGCGTGCTCTGGGCGCTCGTCGACGTCGTCGACGCCTGCACCGGCGAGCCGTGGTGCGGCGCGCTGACCCGCCACCTGGCCGGCGAGCACGGCCGCACCCGGCGCTGGGCGACGGCGGCGCACCTGGCCCGGCTGCTGCGCGACTACGCCGCCGCCCGCCCGGAGGCGCTCGTCGACTGGGCGCAGGGGCGCGACACCGACGGCGCGGGCGGGGCGCTCCCCGACGACCTGCGCTGGCAGGCCGAGCTGTTCCGCCGGCTGCGCGCGCGGGTCGGCACGCCCAGCCCGGCGGAGCGGCTGGAGGGCGCGTGCGCGCGGCTGCGCGACGACCCGGCCGCCAGCGACCTGCCCGAGCGGCTCAGCGTGTTCGGGCCCACCCGCCTCACCACGGCGCAGCTCGCCGTGCTCGACGCGCTCGGCGCGGCGCGCGACGTGCACCTGTGGCTGCCGCACCCCAGCCCCCGCGGCTGGGAGCGGCTGCGCGGCGCGCGGCCGCCGCGTCGGCGGCGCGAGGACGGCACGGCGCTCGACGTGGTGCACCCGCTGCTGGCCAGCCTCGGCCGCGACACCCGCGAGCTGCAGCTGCGGCTGGGCGGCGCCCCCGACGTGCTGCACCCCTCGCCGCCGCGCGCGCCGTCGCTGCTGCACGCGCTGCAGGACGACCTCGCCGAGGACCGCGCGCCGTCGCCGGCGCCCGCCGACGGCTCCGTCGAGGTGCACGCCTGCCACGGCCCGGCGCGGCAGGTCGAGGTGCTGCGCGAGGTGCTGCTGCACGCCTTCGCCGACGACCCGGCGCTCGAGCCGCGCGACGTGCTGGTGCTGTGCCCCGACGTCGAGGCGTACGCGCCGCTCGTGCGGGCGGCGTTCGGGCAGGGCGCCGCCGGCGGGCACCCCGGCCACCGGCTGCGGGTGCGGCTCGCCGACCGGGCGCTGCGGCGCACCAACCCGCTGCTCGACGTCGTCGCCTCGGTGCTGGAGCTCGCCGACGGCCGCGTGACCGCCAGCCAGGTGCTCGACCTCGCGGCGCTCGAGCCGGTGCGCCGGTGCTTCTCCTTCGACGAGGACGACCTCGAGCGGCTGCGCGGCTGGGCGGGGGCCGCCGGCGTGCGCTGGGGGCTCGGGCCGCGCCAGCGCGAGGCGCACGGGCTGCACGACGTGGCGCTGCAGGGCACCTGGCGCAGCGGGCTGGATCGCGTGCTCGTCGGGGTCGCCGCCGACGAGACCGGCCTGGCCTGGCTCGGCACGGCGCTGCCGCTCGACGACGTCGACTCCAGCGACATCGACCTGGCGGGCCGGCTCGCCGAGCTGCTCGACCGCCTGCACGCCGTGCTGTGGCGGCTGCAGCCCGAGGGCGGCGCGCAGGCGGCGACGGCGTGGACGGCGCACCTGGCCACCGCGCTCGACCTGCTCACCGCGACCCGGGAGCGCGACGCCTGGCAGGGGGCGCAGGCGCGCCGCGAGCTGGCCGAGGCGACGGAGCACGCGGGCGAGGTCGCGCTGCGCCTGCCCGACGTGCGGGCGCTGCTCGCCGAGCGGCTGGCCGGGCGCCCCACGCGCGCCAACTTCCGCACGGGCGAGCTCACCGTCTGCACGATGGTGCCGATGCGCTCGGTGCCGCACCGGCTGGTGGCGCTGCTCGGCCTCGACGACGACGTCTTCCCGCGCGGGGCGGGCGTCGACGGCGACGACCTGCTGGCGCGCGACCCCTGCCCCGGCGAGCGCGACCGCCGCAGCGAGGACCGCCAGCTGCTGCTCGACGCCGTGCTCTCGGCGGGGGAGCGGCTGGTGGTGCTCTACAGCGGCGCCGACCCCGTCAGCGGCGTCCGCCGGCCGCCGGCCGTGCCGGTCGGCGAGCTGCTCGACGTGCTGGAGCGCATGACGGGCACCGACCTCGTGCGGCGCCACCCGCTGCAGCCCTTCGACCCGGGCGACTTCGCGGCGGCCGCGCCCTTCAGCCACGACCGGTCGGCGCTGGCGGGCGCCGTGGCGGGACAGGGCGTGCGCGTGGCCGTGCCGGCCTTCCTGCCCGCACCGCTGCCGCCGGTGGCCGGCGACGTGGCGCTCGCCGACCTCGTCGCGTTCGTCCAGCACCCGGTGCAGGCCTTCCTGCGCCAGCGCCTGCAGGTGCGGGTGCCGGAGCAGGAGGACGACGTGCTCGACGCCCTGCGCGCCGAGCTCGACGGGCTCGCCCGGTGGGACGTCGGCGAGCGGATGCTGGCGGCGCGCCTGCGCGGCGTCGACGTCGACGCCTTCCGCCGCGCCGAGTGGCGCCGCGGCACGCTGCCGCCCCTGCGCCTCGGCCGGGTGCTGCTGGGCGACGTCGAGCGCACCGTCGAGGTGGTCGCCACGGCCGCGGCGCCCTCGCTCGTCGGCGCGCTGCGCGCGCTCGACGTCGACGTCGACCTCGGCGACGGGCGCGCGCTGACGGGCACGGTCACCGGCGTGCACGGCGCCGCGCTGGCCCGCGCGAGCACGAGCACGCTGGCCCCCCGGCACCGGCTGGCCGCCTGGGTGCGGCTGCTCGCCCTCGCGGCCGCGCACGACGGCGAGTGGCGGGCGGTGACGACCGGCAAGGGGCCGGGCCGGGCGCTCGCGAGGACGGCGACGGCCGCCGCGCCCGACCGGCTCGCGGCCCGCGCCCTGCTGGCCGACCTGGTGGCGCTGCGCGACGAGGGCCTGCGCGCGCCGCTGCCCTACGCCCCGGACGCGAGCGCGGCGTACGCCGTCTTCCGCCGCAGCCACGACCGCGCCGAGGCCGAGCAGGCCGCCGGGACGGCGTTCGACGGCATGTTCGGCGACGTCCACGACCGGCACCTGCGCCACGTGCACGGGCCGGCGCTCGAGCTGGGGCACCTGCTCGCCGAGCCGGACGACGGCCCCGAGCGCACGCGCTTCGGCGCCGTCGCCCGCCGGCTGTGGGAGCCGCTGCTGGCCGTCGAGCGGCTCGAGGTGGCACGTGGCTGAGCCCGCCCCCTTCGACCTGCTGGGCCCGCTGCCGACCGGCACGACGGTGCTCGAGGCGAGCGCCGGCACCGGCAAGACGCACGCCCTGGCCGTCCTCGCGACCCGCTACGTCGCCGAGGGCGTCGACCTGTCGCGGCTGCTGCTCGTCACCTTCGGCCGCGCCGCCACGCAGGAGCTGCGCGAGCGCACCCGGCAGCGGCTGCGCGCGACCGCGCTCGCGCTCGGCGCACCCGAGGACCACCCGGACGACCCGCTCGTGCAGCACCTCGCGCGCACCGACCGCGCGGTCGCGCAGCGCAACCTCGTGCGCGCGGTCTCCGACTTCGACGCGGCGACCATCACGACGACGCACGGCTTCTGCCAGCGCATGCTCGACGGCCTGGGCATCGCCGGCGACCGCGACCCCGGCACGCAGCTCGTCGAGCAGGTCGACGACCTGCTGCGCGAGGTGGTCGACGACCTCTACCTGCGGGCCTTCGCGCGCGACGACGCCCCCGTGCCCCGGCTCAAGCCCGCCGAGGCGCTGCAGGTGGCGCGTGCGGCGACCGCCGACCGGTCGGCGCGCCTCGAGCCCGCCGACGCGGCGGGAACGACGGGCGCCGGGCAGCGCGTGGCGCTGGCCCGTGCCGCGCGCGCCGAGCTCTCCCGGCGCAAGCGCGCCGCCGGCGTCCGCGACTTCGACGACCTGCTGGTCCTGCTGCGCGACGCCCTGGCCGACCCCGAGCAGGGAGCCGACGCCTGCCGGCGCGTGCGCGACCGCTACGACGTCGTGCTCGTCGACGAGTTCCAGGACACCGACCCGGTGCAGTGGGAGGTGCTGCGCCTCGCCTTCCACGGCAGCCGCACGCTCGTGCTGGTCGGCGACCCCAAGCAGGCGATCTACGCCTTCCGCGGCGCCGAGGTGCTCAGCTACCTCGACGCGGTCGAGGTGGCCGACCGCGTCGCCACGCTCGACACGAACTGGCGCAGCGACGCCGGGCTGCTGCGCGGCCTGCAGCACCTGCACGGCGGCGCCGCCCTCGGCCACCCGCGCATCGTGGCGCAGCCGGTGCGCCCGACCCGCGACGGGCGGCTGCCCGGCACCGCGCCGCTGCGCCTGCGCGTGCTGCGCCGCGACCCGCCGCTGCTGCGCGGCGGCTTCCCGGCCGTCGACGACCTGCGCTGCCGCGTGGCCGCCGACGTGGCCGACGAGGTCGTGCGGCTGCTCGACGGCGGCCTGCGGCTGCAGGGCGGGGCGCTCGCGCCCGGCGACGTCGCCGTGCTCGTCCGCACGCGCAAGCAGGCGGGCTTCGTGCGCGAGGCGCTCGACCGCGCGCGCGTGCCCTCGGTGCTGGCCGGCTCCACCAGCGTCTTCGAGACGGCCGCCGCCGTCGACTGGCTGCGGGTGCTCGAGGCCGTCGAGCAGCCGCACCGGGCCGGGCGCGTGCGGCTGGCGGCCCTCACGCCGCTGCTCGGGTGGACCGCGACGCGCCTCGCCGGGGCGGGCGACGAGGAGGTCGCCGGCCTGGCCGAGCAGCTGCGCGGCTGGGCGGCGCTGTTCGCCGAGGCCGGGTTCGCGGCGCTCGTCGAGCGGCTGACCGCGCAGACCCGGCTCGCCGAGCGGATGCTCGGGCAGGAGGCCGGCGGGCGCCGGCTCACCGACCTGCGGCATGTCGCCCAGGTGCTCGACCGTGCGGCCGTCGAGGAGGGCCTCGGCGTCACGGCGCTCACCGGCTGGCTGGCCGAGCGCGTGCGCGACCCCGCGTCGGCCAGCGGTGCCGACCGCAGCCGGCGGCTCGACAGCGACGCGGCCGCCGTGCAGGTGCTCACCCTGCACACGAGCAAGGGCCTGGAGTTCCCCGTCGTGCTGCTGCCCTACGGCTGGGACGCCGCCCGCGCGTCGACGCCCGCCACGATGGCGCTGCACGACGCCGACGGCACGCGGGTGCTCGACGTGGGCGGCAAGGACGGGCCGGGCTACGCCTCGCGGCTGGCCGTGCGCGACGAGGAGGAGGGCGGCGAGGACCTCCGCCTGCTCTACGTCGGCGCGACCCGCGCGGCGTGCGCCCTCGTCGCCTGGTGGGCGCCCGCGCGCGACACCACCCGCTCGCCGCTGCACCGCCTGCTCCTCGGGCGCGAGGACGGCCGGCCCGAGCCCGCCGCCACGGTCCCCGTGCCCGACGACGACGCGCTGCTCGACCGGCTGCGGGCCTGGGCCGCGCCGGCCGGGGCGGACGTCGCCGTCGAGCCCGCCGGCCCCGCGCAGGGCCTGCAGTGGGCGCCGGCGCCCGCCGCCCCGCAGGCCCTCGCGGCCGCGCCCGCTCCGCGGGTGCCCGACGCCACCTGGCGCCGCACCTCGTACAGCGCCCTGACCGCGGCCGCGCACGAGGTGCCGCCCGGGGTGGGCAGCGAGGCGGAGGAGCCGGGCCGGGCGGACGAGCCGGCCGAGGAGCCGCCGGTCGACCTCGCGCTGGACGGCCCGCCCTCCACGCTGGAGGGGCTGCCGGGCGGCGCGGCGTTCGGCACGCTCGTGCACAGCGTCCTCGAGCAGGTCGACACCGCCGTCCCGGACCTCGCCGCCGAGCTGCGCGCCCGCTGCGCGCATGTCGTCGCGGCGCACCTGTCCGACGTCGACCCGGCCGCGCTCGCGGGCGCCCTGCTGCCGGTGCTGCAGACGCCGCTCGGGCACGGCACCCTCGCGACGGTCCACCCCCGCGACCGCCTGGCCGAGCTCGACTTCGAGCTGCCGCTCGGCGGCGGCGACGCGCCGGCCGGCGACGACGTGACGCTCGCGGCCGTCGCGCGGCTGCTGCGGGCGCACCTGCCCGCCGACGACGTGCTGGCCGGCTACCCCGACCTGCTCGAGGGCGTCGAGGCGCCGCCGCTGCGCGGCTACCTGTCCGGCTCGATCGACGCCGTGCTCCGCCGCCCCGACGGCCTGTGGGTCGTCGTCGACTACAAGACCAACCGGCTCGCGCGCGGCCCGCTCACGGCCCTGCACTACACGCGCGAGGCGATGGCCGCGGAGATGCTGCGCGCGCACTACCCGCTCCAGGCGCTGCTGTACGGCGTCGCGCTGCACCGCTACCTGCGCTGGCGGGCGCCCGGCGCGCCGGCCCGCATCGCCGTGCAGTACCTGTTCGTGCGCGGCATGGTCGGGCCGGCGACGCCGCCCGGGTGCGGCGTCTTCGACTGGGAGCCGCCGCCCGCCCTGCTCCCCGCGCTGTCGGACCTGCTGTCGTGAGCCTCGTGCCGCAGGCGGCGACCGGGCTGCTGCGCGCCTTCGCCGAGGCGGGCGTGCTCGCGGCCGCCGACGTGCACGTCGCGCGCCGGCTGGGCTCGCTCGCGCGGGAGGGCGACGACCAGGTGCTGCTGGCGACGGCGCTCGCCGTGCGGGCCGTGCGCCTGGGCGCCGTGTGCGTCGACCTGCGCGCGCTCCGCGACGTGCACGTGGAGGACCTCGACGCGTCGGCGCTGCCGTGGCCGGACGACGCCGCGCTGGAGGCGGCGCTGCGGCGCAGCCCGCTCGTCGCCGGCTCGACCGTCGGCGACCTGCGCCCGCTGCGGCTGACCGACACCGACGAGGGGCCGCTGCTGCACCTCGACCGCTACTGGCGGCAGGAGCAGGTCGTGCGCGAGGTGCTCGCCGCGCGCGACGCCACCCGCCCGCCGTACGACGAGCAGGTGCTCGCGGACGGGCTCGCCAGGCACTTCCCGGAGCCGCCGCCGGACCGCCAGCGCGTGGCGGCGGCGCTCGCCGTGACGCGTTGGACGGCGGTGGTGGCGGGCGGCCCGGGCACCGGCAAGACGTTCACCGTCGCCCGCGTGCTGCGGCTGCTGCTCGACCAGCAGCCCGGCGCCCGCATCGCGCTCGCGGCGCCGACCGGCAAGGCGGCCGCGCGGCTGCAGGAGCAGGTGGCCGAGCAGGGGCTGGCGCTGCCGGCGGTGACGCTGCACCGGTTGCTCGGCTGGCGCCCCGACAGCCGCACCCGCTTCCGGCACGACGCCGACGACCGGCTGCCGCACGACGTGGTCGTCGTCGACGAGACGTCGATGGTGTCGCTGACGATGACCGCACGGCTGCTCGAGGCGCTGCGTCCCGACGCCCGACTGGTGCTCGTCGGCGACCCCGACCAGCTGGCCTCGGTCGACGCCGGCGCGGTGCTCGCCGACCTCGTCGCGCGCCCCGTCACGGCGCCCGTCCACCCCGCGCTCGAGCGCCTCGTCGGCGCCGACCTGGCCGCCGCCGACGACCCCGCCGAGGCCGCGCTCTCGCCGCGCGAGCGGGCCCGCCTCGGGGGCGGCGTCGTGCGGCTGTCGCGCGGCCGCCGCTTCGGCGGCGCCATCGCGGCGCTCGCGGTCGCCGTGCGCGACGGCGACGCCGACGCGGCGCTGGCGGTGCTGACGAGCGGCGCGCCCGAGGTCGAGCTCACCGACGACGACGCCGGTCTGCGCGCCGACGTCGTCGACGCGGCAGCGCGCACGACGGCGCTCGCCGCGGCGGGTGACGTCGAGGGCGCGCTCGCGGCGCTCGAGGAGCACCGCCTGCTGTGCGCGCACCGCGACGGCGCCCACGGCGTGCGCGACTGGGACCGCGCCGCCCGCGGCTGGGTCGGCGCCCCCGCCGGTGGCTGGTACGCCGGGCAGCCGCTGCTCGTCACCGCCAACGACCAC
>CANKBT010000014.1 GCA_947479995.1 Frankiaceae bacterium
CGCCGCACGTCTCGGCGGGCCGGCGCGTCGTCAGGCCCCGGCGGCCGCCGCGTCGGTCGCCCGCGCGCGCAGCGCCCGGGCCACGCCGTCGCGGCCCTCGAGCACCAGGCGCCGCAGGGCGGGCGGCACGTCGCCCGCGAGGAACGCGTCGGTGCGGTCGAGCACGGCCTGCGACACCAGCAGCGCCGGGTAGAGGCCGATGACCACGCTCTGCGCCATCTCGGCCGTGCGGGTGCGCCACACCTCGGGCACGGCCTCGAAGTAGCGCTCGACGTAGGGCTCGAGCAGGTCGAGCTGCTCGGGCTGCACGAAGCCGCCGAGGACGGCCGACTGCACGGCGTTCGGCAGGTCGGTGCCCTCGACCGCGAGGGCCCAGGCCTCCGCCTTGGCCTCGGCGGTCGGCCGGGCGGCGCGGGCGGCGGCCGCGTGGCGCTCGCCGGCCGCGGTGCGGTCGCGGGCGTGCTCGGCCTCGACCTCGTCGAGGCCGGCCTCGCCCAGCACGACCAGGCGGTGCAGCAGCGCCCAGCGCAGGTCGGTGTCGACGTCGAGGCCGTCGAGCGCCGTGGAGCCGTCGAGCAGGCCGCGCAGCAGGGCGACGTGCTCCGGCGACCCGCCGACCGAGGCCAGCGTGCGCGCGAAGGCCAGCTGCAGGTCGCTGCCCGGCTCCGCGCCGCGCAGGGCGGCGTGCGCGGCGTCGGCGATGAGGGCGCGGCCGGTCGGGGCCCACGCCGGGTCGCTGAACTGCGTGACGGCCGCCTGCGCCTGGCGCAGCAGCGACTGCACGACGCCGATGTCGCTCTCGCGGCCGAGGCCCGCGAGCACGAGGGCGACGTAGTCGCGGGCGGCCAGCTCGCCGTCGCGCGTCATGTCCCACGCCGCCGACCAGCACAGGGCGCGGGGGAGCGAGTCGGCGAAGTCGCCGACGTGCTCCACCAGCGTGGCGAGCGACGCCTCGTCGAGGCGGATCTTGGCGTACGCCAGGTCGTCGTCGTTGACGAGCACGAGGTCCGGCCGCGGGCGGCCGACCAGCTCGGGCACCTCGGTGCGGGCGCCGACCACGTCGAGCTCGACGCGGTGCGTGCGCACCAGCCGGCCGTCGACGAGGTCGTACAGGCCGACGGCCACGCGGTGCGAGCGCAGCGTCGGCCACTGCTCGGGCGCCTCCTGCGCGATCGCGAACGACGTGAAGGCGCCGCCGGCGTCGACCTCGAACGACGGGCGCAGCGTGTTGACGCCGGCCGTCTCCAGCCACTCGGCCGACCAGCCCGACAGGTCGCGGCCGGACGCCGCCTCCAGCTCGCCGAGCAGGTCGGCGAGCACGGTGTTGCCGTACTCGTGCTTGGCGAAGTAGGTGCGCACGCCGGCGAGGAAGGCGTCCTGCCCGACCCAGGCGACGAGCTGCTTGAGCACCGAGGCGCCCTTGGCGTACGTGATGCCGTCGAAGTTGACGCGCACGTCGTCCATGTCGCGGATGTCGGCGGCGACGGGGTGCGTCGACGGCAGCTGGTCCTGCCGGTAGGCCCACGTCTTCTCGGTGTTGGCGAAGGTCGTCCACGCGCTCGTCCAGCGCGTGTCGGTGGCCTGCGCGAGCACCGACATGTAGGTCGCGAAGCTCTCGTTGAGCCAGAGGTCGTCCCACCAGCGCATCGTCACGAGGTCGCCGAACCACATGTGCGCCATCTCGTGCAGCACCGTCTCGGCGCGGCGCTCGTAGGAGGCGTCGGTGACCTTGGAGCGGAAGACGTAGTCCTCGAGGAAGGTGACGGCGCCGGCGTTCTCCATCGCGCCCGCGTTGAACTCGGGGACGAACAGCTGGTCGTACTTGCCGAAGGGGTAGCGGTAGCCGAACACCCGGTGGAAGAAGTCGAAGCCCTGCTTGGTGACGAGGAACAGCTCCTCGGCGTCGAGGTGCTGCACGAGCGAGGCCCGGCAGTACAGCCCGAGCGGGATGCCGTCGTGCTCGTCGTGCACCGAGGCGTACGGCCCGGCGATCAGCGCGGTGATGTAGGTCGAGACGCGCGGCATGGTCTCGAAGACCCAGTGCCCGCCGTCCTGCGTCGACGCGCCGCCGGACACGCACACCCAGTCCTCCGGCGCGTCGACGGTCAGCGCGAACGTCGCCTTGAGGTCGGGCTGGTCGAAGCAGGCGTACATGCGGTGCGCGTCGTAGGTCTCGAACTGCGTGTAGAGGTAGACCGCGCCGTCGACCGGGTCGACGAAGCGGTGCAGGCCCTCGCCGGTGCGCATGTAGCGGCAGTCGGCGTCGACGACGAGCACGTTGTCGGCGGCGAGGCCCGTCAGCGGCAGCCGCTCGCCGTCGAAGCCGGCGGTGTCCAGCGGTGCGCCGTTGAGCGTCGCGGACCGGATGCCCGGGGCGGCCAGCTCGATGAAGGTCGAGGCGCCCGGCTCGGTGCAGGAGAAGCGCACGGTCGTCGTGGACCGGAAGGTGGTGCCCGGGTCCTGCTCCCGCAGGTCGAGCGCGACGTCGTAGGAGTCGACCCGCAGCAGGGCGGCGCGGGTGGCCGCCTCGTCGCGGGTGAGGTTGTTCGTGGTCGGGGTGTCCGTCTTCACGCGCCCATCCTGTCAGGGGCCGACCTAGAGTCGCGGGCATGGCTGACACGACGGCAGTGGACTTCTGGTTCGACCCGCTCTGCCCCTTCGCGTGGGTCACCTCGCGCTGGGTGCTCGAGGTGGCGCAGGTGCGCGACGTCGAGGTGCGCTGGCACGTCATGAGCCTGGCGGTGCTCAACCGCGGCCGGGACCTGCCGGAGGAGTACCAGGAGATGATGGCCAAGGCGTGGGGCCCGGTGCGCGTCTGCATCGCCGCCCGCCAGCACACCGACGACCTGCTGCCGCTCTACACCGCGCTCGGCCACCGGCTGCACCCCGTCGACGAGGCCGACAGGGTCGAGCTCGACGACCCGGCGCTGCTCACCGGCGCGCTCGAGGAGGCCGGCCTGCCGGTCGAGCTCGCCGAGGCCGCGACGAGCACGGAGTTCGACGAGGCGCTCGAGCGCGAGCACCACGAGGGCATGGACCCGGTCGGCATGGACGTCGGCACGCCGGTGCTGCACGTCGACGGCCGGGCGTTCTTCGGCCCCGTCCTCACCCGCATCCCGCGCGGCGAGGAGGCCGGCCGCATCTGGGACGGCACCCGCCTGCTCGCCGGCTACGAGTTCTTCTTCGAGCTCAAGCGGACGCGCACGGAGTCGCCCCGCTTCGACTGACCGACTAGGTCGGCGTAGTCCTCACGGGCCATGCGGTCGGCCTCGGCGCCGGTCGAGGCAGGGGTGTGGACCGGGAGCGCAGGCGCCGCCTGCTGGCGCTGGCGCTCGCCTTCTGCGCCTTCACCGCGGCGATGGTGCTGCGCCCGCTGCCCGCCGAGGCCGGCCAGGCGCTGTCGTGGGCGGTGCAGGCCGCCACCGTGCTCGCGGCGGCGGTGGTCATGCTGCGGCGGGCGCGCGCGGCGACCGCGGGCCTGCGGCGCGCGCGCCGCCTCATCGCCCTCGCGCTGCTGTCGGGGGCGCTCGGCGGCGTGCTCGCCGTCGGGCACACCGCGCTCACCGGCGACCCGCCGCCCGTCCCGTCGTACGTCGACGCCGTGCACTTCGGCTTCCTGCCGCTCGCCGTGGCGGGCCTGCTCTGCTACCCCGTCTCGTCGCGCGCGGCGGGCTCGCGCGCCCGCGTGCTGCTCGACGGCGTCATCGCCGCCGCGAGCATCTGGTTCGTCGTCGACGTCGCGGTGCTGCAGCCCGCCGGCGTCGGGCAGGGCCTGCCGCCGCTGGCCGCCGCCGTGACGCTCGCCTACCCCGCGACCGACGTGCTCGTCATCGCCATGGCGGCCAGCGTGCTCACGCGCGCGGCCGCGCCGGCCCGCCGCGAGCTGTCGCTGCTCACCGCCGGCCTGGTGCTCTACGCCGGCTCCGACATCGCGTACGTCGCCCTGCTGGCCGCCGGGCGCTACCGCGCCGACAGCCTCGTCGGCGTCGCGGCCGAGGCGGGCCTGCTGCTCCTGCTGGCGGCGGCCCTCAGCCACCGGCCCGCACCGGCCGCCCCGCCGCGCACCCGCGCGTACGCCGCGCTGCCGTTCGTGCCGGCGGTGGCCGCCATCGCCGTCGCCGCGTGGACGGCGCTGCGCGGCGCCCCGCTGCGGGGCGCGCCGCTCGCGCTGGCCCTCGTCGTGGCGACCGCGCTCGTGCTGCGCCAGCTCGTCGGCACCCGCGACCAGCTCGCCCTCACCGAGCGGCTGCGGGCCCGCGAGGAGCTGTTCCGCTCGCTCGTCGTCGGCTCGGCCGACCTCATCACGCTGCACGACCACGTCGGCCGGGTGCTCTACGCGAGCCCCGCGGTGGCGCGCGCGCTCGGCCTGCCCGAGAGCGAGCTCGACCGGCTGACGCTGCCCGACGCCGTGCACCCCGACGACCTCGACACCGTCGTCGCCGCCGGCCGCACGGTGCTCGCCGAGCCCGGGGGCAGCGTCGAGGTGCTGCTGCGCCTGCGCGGCGCCGAGGGGTGGCGCTGGCACGCCAGCCGGGTGCGCAACCTCGTGCACGACCCGAGCGTCGGCGGCATCGTCTGCAACACCCGCGACATGCACGAGCGGCACCTGCTCGAGCAGCAGGTCAGCCACGACGCGTACCACGACGCCCTCACCGGGCTCGGCAACCTCGCCCGCGCCCGGGCGCTGCTGCACGCCGTCGCCGACAGCGGCGCGCACGCGACCGCGGTGCTCGTCGACCTCGACGGCTTCAAGAGCGTCAACGACACGTACGGCCACGCGCAGGGCGACGCGCTGCTGTGCGCCGTCGCGGACCGGCTCCGCGACTGCGTGCGCGCCGACGACGAGGTCGTGCGCATCGGCGGCGACGAGTTCCTGCTCGTGCTCACCGGCGACGGCACCCGCGCCGACGGCGACGTCGTCGCGCGGCGCGTGCTCGACGCCCTGCGGGCGCCGGTGGTCGTGGCGGGCTGGCCCATGTCGGTCGGCGCGAGCCTGGGCCTCGCGCGCTCGAGCACGGCCGTGACGCCGGACGAGCTGCTGCGCAACGCCGACCTCGCGATGTACGCCGCGAAGGCGGCGGGCCGCGGGCGCGCCGCCTGGTACGAGCCGCACATGCACCAGTCGGCCGCGCTGCGCATGGCGGTGCAGCGCGGGCTGCGCCGCGCCCTCGACGAGGGCCACTTCGCGCTGCACTACCAGCCGATCGTGCGCCTGCCGCAGGGCGAGCTGGCGGGCCTCGAGGCGCTGCTGCGCTGGCAGGACCCGGACGGCGGCGGGGCCGGCCCCGACGTGTTCATCCCGGTCGCCGAGGAGTGCGGGCTCATGCCCGAGATCGACGCGTGGGTGCTGGAGCAGGCCTGCGCCGACGTCGCCGCCTGGCGGCGCGCCGGCCGCGCGGTGCCGACCGTGAGCGTCAACGTCTCGCGCACGCAGCTCACGCCCGCGCTGCCCGGCCTGGTCACCGCGACGCTCGCCCGGCACGGGCTGACGGGCGCGGCGCTGTGCGTGGAGGTCACCGAGAGCGCGGTCGTACCCGACCCGGCGGCGGCCCGCGCCGTGCTCGACGGCCTGCGGGCGGCCGGCGTGCGCATCGCCCTCGACGACTTCGGCACCGGCCAGTCGTCGCTGTCGCAGCTGGCCCGGCTGCCGGTCGACACCGTCAAGGTGGACAAGTCCTTCGTGCTCGACTCCACCCGCGACCCGATGGCGCTGCGCCTGCTCACCTCGATCGTCGGCGTCTGCCGCACGCTCGGGCTGCCGGTCGTCGCCGAGGGCGTCGAGCAGGCCGAGGTCGCCGACGACCTCGCCGCCGCCGGCTGCGCGTACGCGCAGGGCTGGCACTTCGGCCGGCCCGCCCCGGCCGACCGCGTCGTGCTGCCGGCGCTGCCCGCGCTGCCGACCGCGCGCGGCCCGGTCGAGGACGCGGTCACCGCCTAGGGGCGGCGCTCAGACGACGATGCGCATCGGCACGCCGAGCGCGTCGACCTCGCCGCCGAGCACCTCCGCCTCGCCGCGCGCCCAGCGGCGCGCGGTCCACGCGCAGGCGAGCGCGTCGAGCGCGTCGTCGAGGCCCGCCACCGCCGGCGGGTCGTCCGGCACCGGCCCGAGCGCGGCCTCCAGCGCGCGCAGCCGCAGCAGCGCGCCGGGCGCCGAGCGCTTGCGCGGCAGCACCCGGCCGGTCAGCGCCCGGAAGGACACCTCGGGGTGGCACTCGACGACGCGCGCGTGCACCGCCGGGCCCTGCTCGCGCAGCCGCGCGTCGACGTCGCGGATGCGCGCGACGAGCGCGAACGACTGCGCCGACAGGCTCGGCGCGTGCGGCCGGGCCGCGGCGTACGTCGCGTGCGCGAGCACCGCGCGGGGCGGCGCGGCGAAGACCGACGACGCGCCGCCGCCGCGCAGCCGCGCCCGCGCGGCGACGTCGCACGCGCGCGGGCCGGCGTCCGGCAGGCCGATCGGCACGTCGGCGGCGAGCACGTCGTCTCCGACCAGGGCGAGCAGCGCGCGGGCGCCGACGACCGCGTGCCAGCGCACCGCGCGGCCCCGCAGCTCGGCGACGACCCAGCCGTCGCCCGGGCACCCGTCGGCGCCCCAGACCCGCTCTGCGGCGCCCGCACCCATGCGGGAGACTCGACCACATGCGCGTCCACCTCGGCTCCGACCACGCCGGCTTCGAGCTCAAGCAGGCGCTCGCCCGCCACCTCACCGCCCTCGGCCACGAGCCGGTCGACCACGGGCCGTCGGAGTACGACGCCCTCGACGACTACCCGCCGTTCGTGCTGCGCGCCGCCGAGGCCGTCGCCGCCGAGCCGGGCTCGCTCGGCGTCGTGCTCGGCGGCTCCGGCAACGGCGAGCAGATCGCCGCCA
Source organism: Frankiaceae bacterium (assembly GCA_947479995.1). Lineage (GTDB taxonomy): Bacteria > Actinomycetota > Actinomycetes > Mycobacteriales > SCTD01 > CANKBT01. The sequence goes on from CANKBT010000014.1 coordinate 6,869, forward strand.
ACAAGGTGCGGGGCGTGCGCGCGGCGCTCGGCTGGAGCACCGAGACGGCGACGCTCGCGCGCGAGCACAACGACGCCAACGTGCTCGGCCTCGGCGCCCGCATGCACGACCTCGAGACGGCCCTGCAGGTCGTCGACGCCTTCCTCGCCACGTCGTACTCCGGCGAGGAGCGGCACGCGCGCCGCATCGCCATGCTCACCGACTACGAGGGCGGCGGCGGGCTGCCGCCCCTGCCCGGGGCCTGAGGTGCCGGAGGGGCACACGATCCACCGGCTCGCCCGCGACCACCGCCCCCTGCTCGTCGGCCGCACCGTCTCGCTGTCCAGCCCGCAGGGCCGCTTCGCCACCGGCGCCGAGCTGCTCACCGGCCGCGTCGTCACCCGCATCGAGCCCTACGGCAAGCACCTGTTCTACGGCTTCGAGGGCGAGCAGCACCTGCACGTGCACCTCGGCCTGTACGGCAAGTGGGCCGGCGGCGTCGGGCCCGCGCCGGAGCCCCGCGGCGCGCTGCGCCTGCGCATGGTCGCCGGTGACCACTGGCTCGACCTGCGCGGCCCGACCGCCTGCGAGGTGGTGGAGCCGCACGAGCGCGACGCCGTCGTCGCCCGGCTCGGGCCCGACCCGCTGCGCCGCGACGCCGACCCGGAGCGGGCGTGGGCGCGGCTGTCGCGGAGCCGCCGCACGGTCGGCGAGCTGCTCATGGACCAGGCCGTGCTCGCCGGCATCGGCAACGTCTACCGCGCGGAGGTCCTCTACCGCGCGGGCGTCTCGCCGTTCCGCCCCGGGCGCGAGCTGGCGCGCGAGGAGTGGGACCCGATGTGGGTCGACCTCAGCGCGCTGCTGCGCGCCGGTGTCCGCGCCGGGCGCATCGTCACGACCGAGCGCGAGGACCGCGAGCGCCGCAGCGGCACCGCCCGGCGCGACGACGCGCACTACGTCTACCGCCGCCACGGGCTGCCGTGCCGTCGCTGCGGCGCCGAGGTGCGCACGCAGGTGATGGCCGGCCGCAACCTGTTCTGGTGCCCGGTCTGCCAGGCGGTCTAGAAGACCATCGGGCAGTACGGCCCGGCGCCGACGGCGCCGAGCGCCGTCGAGGCGGCGGCCAGCGCGCCCGGGCGCCGCTCGTCGACCGCGCGCGTGCGCAGCGGGGTGCCGCCCAGCAGCGCCGCGCCGAGGTCGGCCGCGCCGACGGCGAGGTCGGCGGCGTCGGTCGTGCGCGCGCACACCGCTCCGGCGGGGCCGCCCGACAGGCGCCAGCGCCCGGCGTTCCACGGGCACGCCGCGTCGTCGACCTCGAGCACCACGTCGACCTCCGCGGCGTACGCCCGGGCACCGAGCACGGCGCCGACGTCGACCGGGCGCACCCACAGCCCGTCGACCACCCGCGCGACCGCGCCGCGCGGCTCGGCGAGCAGCTGCAGCAGCCGGTCGTCGGCGGCGACCCGCGCCGTCGTGCGGGCGGTGAGGTCGAGGTCGAGCAGGTGCCGCCACAGCCGGGCGTGCGCGTCGGGCGTCGCGGCGAGCAGCTCGCGCACGCGCACCTCGCCGTCCGGGCGCCCCTCGCTCCACGACATCGCGGTGGCGTAGAGCGCGTAGCCGGTGCCGTCGTCGGTGACGAGGCACTGCAGCGGGGAGGCGCCCGACCGGCTGTGCTCGGCGTCGTGCAGGCGGGCGCGCCACCAGGCGTCGTCGCGCGCCGGCATGCCGGGCGTGACCGCGGCGACGGCGTCGTGCACCGGCGCCAGCACCGCGGCGTCGGGCGCCACCCGGCGCAGCCCGCCGGCCGGCACCTGCCGGTTGACCCCCGCGCCGCGCGGCACGGTGACCTGCAGCGCCCAGCTGGCCGGGCCGTAGCCGAAGCGCTGGTAGATGGCCGCCTCGGAGGCCCAGAGCGCGGCGAACGCCTCACCGCGCTCGTGCGCCTCGCGCAGCAGCGCCGCCATCATCGTCGTGAGCAGCCCGCGGCGGCGGTGGGTCGAGCGCACGCCGACCCACGTCACGCCGGCGACGGGAGCGGCCGCGCCGCCCGGCACGGTCATGCGCAGCGGGAAGGCGCCGGAGGTCGCGACGACCTCCCCGCCGTCGCGGACCACGAGGAAGCGCTCGGGCACGACGGTGTCGCGCTCGACCGCGCGGTCGGCGGGGTGCGGCGCGGCCCCGAAGCTGTCCTCGATGCTCGCCCAGGCGGCGTCGAACAGGTCCTCGGTCAGGGGCTCGGGCACCAGGCTGGTCACGACGGGTGACTCTCGCGCGCCGCGCCGTCGCTGGCGAGCCCTTTCCCGCTACGGTCGCCCGACCATGACGACTCCCGCCGGTGCGCCCGGAGGGCCGCGCCTGCTGCAGGCGCTGCCGCCGCGTCTGCGCCGCGTGGCGGACGCCCTGCCGCGGGGCGTCACCCGGCTGCGGCGGCGCCCGCCGCCCGAGCCGGCCAGCCTGGTCGCCCTCGCCCTGGTGTCGCTCGGCCTGCTCGCCGGCACGCTGACCTACGGCGTGCGGGCCTTCCCGCTGTCGGCGCAGGCGGTGCCGCTGCTGCTCGGCGGCCTGCTGCTGCGCCGCCGCGCCCTGCGCCTGCTCACCCTCGTCGTGCTCGCCGGGCTCGTCGCCGACGTCGTGCGCCGCGGTCTCGACGCGCTGCCCGTCGGGGCGCTGCTCGTCGTCGCGGTGACCGGCCTCGTCGCGTACGAGTTCGCGCGGTCGCAGGAGGAGACCGGCCTGGCCGGGCTCGGCGGCGAGACGGTGCTGGTCGAGCTGCGCCGGCGCCTCGAGCAGCAGGGCTCGCTGCCGGCGCTGCACCGCGGGTGGCGCGCCGACGGGGCGGTGCTGCCCGCGGGCGGCGTGCCGTTCGCGGGCGACTTCGTCGTGAGCGCGGTGACCGGCGACCGCTTCGAGGTCTCCGTCGTCGACGTCTCCGGCAAGGGCGTCGAGGCCGGCACCCGGGCGCTGCTGCTGTCCGGCGCGCTCGGCGGGCTGCTCGGCGGCGGCGACCCGGCGCGCTTCATGGCGGCCGCCAACACCTACCTGCTGCGCCAGGACTGGACCGAGGGCTTCGCGACGGCGGTGCACGTCGGCGTCGACCTGCGCACCGGCGACTTCGCCGTGGCGTCGGCCGGCCACCCGCCGGTCGCGATGTTCGACGCCGGCACCGGCCGCTGGTCGCTGCTCGAGGCCGCCGGGCTCGTCCTCGGCCTGGTGCCCGACGTCGAGTACGACGTCGTGCGCGGCCGGCTCGACCGCGGCGACGCGCTGCTGCTCTACACCGACGGGCTCGTCGAGATCCCCGGCCGCGACCTCGCGGTCGGCATCGACAAGCTGGTCGGCGAGGCCGAGCGCAGCGTCGCGCAGGGCTTCCGCGGCGGCGCCCGCGCGCTCGTGGAGCGGGTGGCCGCGACCTCCGCCGACGACCGCGGCCTCGTGCTGCTCTGGCGCGACGCCTAGGCGGGCAGCAGCTCGCTCACCGGCCGCCGACCGCGCGGCAGGTGCGTCGGCACGTCGCGCAGCCGGTGCACCGCCTCGACGTAGTCGCGCCGCGCCACGACCACCTGGCCGAGGCTCGTCATGTGCCCGGTCTCCTGCTGGGTGTCGAGCAGGCGCAGCCCGCCCTCGCGCATGCGGCCGACGAGCGCGACCAGCGCCACCTTGGAGGCGTCGTCCTCGCGGTGGAACATCGACTCGCCGCTGAAGACTGCGCCCGTGCGCACGCCGTACAGGCCGCCGACGAGGCGGTCGCCGTCCCACACCTCGACGCTGTGCGCGCCGCCCTCGCGGTGCAGCGCGCCGTACGCGGCCCGCATGCGGCCGGTGATCCACGTGCCGTCGCGAGCGGCGCAGCCCGCGACGACGTCGTCGAACGCCTCGTCGACCGACGCGTGCCAGCCCGACGCGCGCAGCCGCCGCCGCAGCGAGCGGGAGACCCGCAGCTGGTCGAGCAGCAGCACCGCCCGCGGCTCGGGGGAGACCCACGGCGTCGTCGGGTCGTCGCCCGGCACGACCGGCAGCCGCTCGCGGCGCGAGGCCCGGCGGGCCCAGCGCAGCAGGCCCTCCTCGTCGTCGCCGGGCGTCGGCCAGGGGAAGCAGCCCGCGCGGTAGGCCGCCCGCAGCGCGGCCGGCTCGAGCGTGCCGCCGACGGCGACGAGCTCGCGCCGCGCGCCGACCACGTCGAGGCCGGCCATCACCTCGGCGAGCGGGCTCGCGGTCACGGCGGCGTGGTCAGGCCCTGCGGCACGCGGCACGCCTCGACGCCGATGCGCTCCATGCGGTCCGAGACCGGGATGCCGTCGAGCACCGGCTCGACGAAGGTGCCGCCGGCCAGCACGGCGCGCCGCGCCTGCGCGAGCAGCTCCCAGTCGGCCAGCCACTCGCGCGACGGCTCGTCGGCGTCGAGCGCCTCGTCGCCGACCGCGCGCACCTGGTCGAGGAAGCGCGTGACGAGCCGGTCTTGCTCGCGCACGCGCGCCTCGCGCTGCGCCGCCGTGGCGCTCGCCGGCAGCGGCGCCAGCGCGTCGACGTCGACGCGCAGGTCGGAGCAGGCCTGCGACGCGACGTCGACGACCGGCTCGGTGTCGAGCTGGTCGGGGCGGTCGTCGGTGGTGAGCAGGAGGAAGGAGACGACGTAGACGGCCACGGTGAGGACGCCGACGACGACCAGGGCCAGGGCGGTGGTGCGGCGCACCCCGCCAGTCTCGTGCACGCCCGGCCCGTGCGCGTCGCCGGAGCCGGGCGCGGACCTCAGGCGAGGGCGGGCTGCCCCCACGCCTGCTCGAAGCGGCGCAGCGCGCGGGCGTGCCGCGACTTCACCGCCGGCACGCTCAGCCCGAGCGCGAGGGCGGTCTGCTCGACCGAGAGGTCCTCCCAGTAGCGCAGCACGAGCACCGCGCGGTCGGCGGGCTTGAGCGTGCGCAGGGCGTCGACGACCGACAGCCGCAGGTCGTGCGGGGTGTCGACGGCCGCGTCCGGCAGGTCGGCCGTCGGGCGCTCCGCGCTGCTGCGCCGGCGCCGGTGGTCCAGCAGGCTGCGCAGCAGCACCGTGCGCGCGTACGCGGTCGGCTCGTCCGGGGCGCCGCCGCGCAGCCAGGCGACGTAGACCTTGGCGAGCGCGGTCTGCACGAGGTCCTCGGCCAGGTGCCAGTCGCCGCACATGAGGAAGGCAGTGCGGCGCAGGCGCAGGGCGGTCGCGCCGGCGAAGGCGACGAACTCGGCCTCGCGCGCGTCGCGCCGGCTCACCCGCCCAGCCCGCGGTCCTGCACGAGGGCGACCAGCTGCGCGGTGGTGAGCGGGGGCGCGGCCGGCGGGTTGGCCGTGCCGTCCCACGCCAGGCAGCGGGCGTTGCCGGCGTAGACGGCGACGCCGTCCGGCCGGGTCGACACGGCGTACTCGTGCTGCACGCAGTTGTCGGCGAGCCCGCCGACCTCCAGCCAGGAGCCGTCCGGCAGGCGCTCGGCCGCCGGCGGCGGCTGCGAGCCCGGGCCGACCGCGATGCGCAGCATCCCCGGGCCGGACGCGCCGACGAGGTCGACCTGCACCATCGCCGCCTCGTCGGGGTCGACGACCGACAGCGCGGCGCCCTCCAGACCGGCGCGCTGCAGCGCGGCCGCGACCTGCTCCAGCAGCTCGGCGTCGGTCGGCACGTCGCCGGTGACGACGAGCGGCTCGGGCCCGTGCACGGGGACGTCGCGGGGCTGCCCGGCCGGCTCGGGCGCCGGCGCCTGGGCGTACGTCGCCTGCGGCGCGGACGCGCCGGACGTGCCGGCGGCGGCCGTGAGCCCGGTGACGAGCGCGACCGCTGCGCCGGCGCCGGCGAGCGCGCGCGTGCGCCGCTGCCGCCGGGCGCGGCGGCGGCCCTCGGCGAGCGCCGCGCCGACCAGGTCGCCGAGCGGCGGCTCGGTGCGGGTGAGGTCGTGCCGAAGGGCGTCGTGCAGGTCCATGCGTGTCCTCCTGAGGTGCGGTCCTGCCGCAGAGGACGCGCGCCGGCGCCGGGAGGTCGCAGGTGCTCGCGAGGCGTGGAGCGGGCGACGGGGATCGAACCCGCGTAGCCAGTTTGGAAGACTGGGGCTCTGCCATTGAGCTACGCCCGCGGGTGCCGCGACCGCTACGGTGGGGCGGCCGCGCGGGGCGTAGCGTAGTGGCTAGCGCGCCTGCTTTGGGAGCAGGAGATCGGGAGTTCGAGTCTCCCCGCCCCGACCCCAGCAGCTGCCCCGCCCCGCTCCCGAGAAGAAGAGGACCACCTGTGCCCAGCGCTGTCGAGACCCTCAGCCCCACGAGGGTCCGCCTGACGGTCGAGGTCCCCTTCGCCGACCTGAAGCCCGAGATCGACAGCGCGTACAAGGCCATCGGCCAGCAGGTCCGCATCCAGGGCTTCCGCCCCGGCAAGGTGCCGGCCCGCCTGCTCGACCAGCGCGTCGGCCGCCCGGTCGTGCTCGAGCAGGCCGTGCAGGAGGCCGTGCCGCGCCTCTACACCGCGGCCGTGCAGGAGACCGGCCTCAGCCCGGTCGCCCAGCCGCAGGTCGAGGTCACCCGCCTCGAGGACGGCGAGCTGCTGGAGTTCACCGCCGAGGTCGACGTCCGCCCCGACGTCGTGCTGCCGTCGTACGACGCGCTCGCGGTCGTGGTCGACGCCGTCGAGGTCAGCGACGAGGCCGTGCAGGAGCAGGTCGACGCGCTCCGCGAGCGCTTCGGCACCCTCGTGCCGGTCGACCGCCCGAGCGAGGACGGCGACTTCGTCAGCCTCGACCTCGCGGCGACGGTCGACGGCCAGGAGGTCGAGGGCGGCACCGCCGCCGGGCTGTCGTACCAGGTCGGCGACGGCACCATGCTCGACGGCCTCGACGAGGCCGTGCGCGGCAGGAGCGCCGGTGACGCCACGACGTTCCAGACCGAGCTGGTCGCCGGCGAGCACCAGGGCAAGACCGCCGACGTCGCCGTCACCGTGCAGTCGGTCAGCGTCCGCGAGCTGCCCGAGGTCACCGACGCGTGGGCCTCCGACGTCGCCGGCTTCGACGACGCCGCGGCCTTCCGCGCCGACGTCGTCGAGCGCCTCTCGCGCGCCAAGCGCGTCGAGCAGGGCGTCGAGGCCCGCGACAAGGTGCTCGAGGCGCTGCTCGCGGCCGTCGACATGCCGCTGCCCGAGTCGGTCGTCGAGAGCGAGGTCGCCTGGCGCCGCCAGTCGGTCGAGCAGCAGCTCGCGCAGGCCGGCCTGGCGCTCGAGGGCTACCTCGAGTCCGAGGGCAAGACCGCCGAGGAGTGGGACGCCGAGGTGCGCAGCGGCGCCGAGGAGTCGGTGAAGAGCCAGCTCGTGCTCGACGCCGTCGCGGACGCCGAGGAGCTGGGCGTCAGCGACGCCGAGCTGTCCGACCACGTCGTGCGCCGCGCGCAGCGCGCCGGCATCTCGCCCGACCAGCTCGCCCAGCAGATCGTGCAGGGCGGCCAGCTGCCCTCGCTCGTCGCCGAGGTGCGCCGCGGCAAGGCCCTCGCCACCGTCATGGGCGCCGCGAAGGTCACCGACAGCAACGGCGACGACGTCGACCTCGAGGCGCTGCGCGCCGACCTGCCCGGCGGCGGCGACGACGACGTCGAGGTCGACGAGGACGGCCGCCGCTTCCACGTGCACGGCGACGGCGCGGTCCACTACCTCGACGAGGAGTAGCGGGCGCTGCCGGCGCTCTTGCGCCGACAGCGGAACGGGCCGCGCAGCGGACGTCCGGGCCCCGGCCCGGCGTTAGGGTCGACGACAGGACGGCACCGGACCGGTGACCGCACGCAACCCCGACCCGAGGCAGGTCCCGTGAGCAACCCGAGCCCCCTGGTGGTGCCCTCCACGTACGGCACCGCCACGACAGCGACCTCAGCGCCGGCCCCCGCGATGCGCGGCGGCGGCGGCATGGGCCTCGACGACCAGGTCTTCAACCGCCTGCTCAAGGAGCGCATCATCTTCCTGGGGCAGCCGGTCATGGACGACATGGCCAACGCCATCTGCGCGCAGCTGCTGCTGCTCGCCGCGGAGGACCCGAACCGCGACATCTTCCTCTACATCAACAGCCCGGGCGGCTCGATCTCCGCCGGCATGGCGATCTACGACACCATGCAGCTGGTGGAGAACGACGTGGCGACCGTGGGCCTCGGCCTCGCGGCGTCGATGGGGCAGTTCCTGCTCTGCGCCGGCGCCAAGGGCAAGCGCTACGCCACCCCGCACGCGCGGATCATGATGCACCAGCCCTCGGGCGGCATCGGCGGCACCGCCGCCGACATCGCGATCCAGGCCGAGCAGATGCTCTACGTCAAGAAGCTCATGGCCGAGCGCATCGCCTTCCACACCGGCCAGTCGCTCGAGCAGATCGAGACCGACTCCGACCGCGACCGCTGGTTCTCGGCCGAGGAGGCCAAGGACTACGGCTTCATCGACCACGTCGTCAGCGGCGCCGCCCAGGTGCCCTCCGGCGCCGGCACCCGCGCCTAGGAGGACTGCACCCCATGAGCTCGTTCAGCGACCCCACCAACTACACGATCCCGATCGTCATCGAGCAGACCTCCCGCGGGGAGCGCTCGTTCGACATCTACAGCCGCCTGCTCAAGGAGCGCATCATCTTCCTGGGCACGCCGATCGACGACGGCGTCGCCAACGTCGTCATGGCGCAGCTGCTGCACCTGGAGTCCGAGGACCCCGACCGCGACATCAGCATCTACATCAACAGCCCCGGCGGCTCGTTCACCGCGCTGACGGCGATCTACGACACGATGCAGTTCATCAAGCCCGAGATCCAGACGATCTGCATGGGCCAGGCGGCCTCCGCCGCGGCCGTGCTGCTCGCCGCCGGCACCAAGGGCAAGCGCCTCGCCCTGCAGCACGCCCGCGTGCTCATCCACCAGCCGTCCGGCGGCGGCGAGGGCCAGTCCAGCGACATCGAGATCCAGGCGCGCGAGATCATGCGCATGCGCGACCTGCTCGAGCAGATGCTCTCCGACCACAGCGGTCAGAGCCCGGAGCAGATCCGCAAGGACATCGAGCGCGACAAGATCCTCACCGCCGACGAGGCGGTCGCGTACGGCCTCATCGACGAGGTCATCAGCACCCGCAAGGTCGCCGTCTCGGGCGGCGGCGCAGGCCGCTGACCGCACGGTCCCGGCCGGCGTCGCACGACCCGGCCGGGACCGGCGAAAGCACGGGCGCAGCACGTCCCAGGCGGTACCGTCGGGACACCGGGGTGGCGAGGGCCACCACGACAGGGACGAGGGTGAGCGGTGGCACGCATCGGTGACGGCGGCGACCTGCTGAAGTGCTCGTTCTGCGGCAAGTCGCAGAAGCAGGTCAAGAAGCTCATCGCCGGTCCCGGCGTCTACATCTGCGACGAGTGCATCGACCTCTGCAACGAGATCATCGAGGAGGAGCTCAGCGAGAGCTCCGAGCTCAAGTGGGACGAGCTCCCCAAGCCGCGCGAGATCTACGACTTCCTCGACGGCTACGTGATCGGCCAGGACACCGCCAAGCGGTCGCTCGCCGTCGCGGTCTACAACCACTACAAGCGGGTCCAGGCCGTCGCCAACGACAAGGACCCCGTCGAGCTGCAGAAGAGCAACATCCTGCTGCTCGGCCCGACCGGCTGCGGCAAGACGCTGCTGGCGCAGACGCTCGCCAAGATGCTCAACGTCCCGTTCGCGATCGCCGACGCGACCGCGCTCACCGAGGCCGGCTACGTCGGCGAGGACGTCGAGAACATCCTGCTCAAGCTCATCCAGGCCGCCGACTACGACGTCAAGAAGGCCGAGACGGGCATCATCTACATCGACGAGGTCGACAAGATCGCCCGCAAGAGCGAGAACCCGTCGATCACGCGCGACGTCTCCGGCGAGGGCGTGCAGCAGGCGCTGCTGAAGATCCTCGAGGGCACGACCGCCTCGGTGCCGCCGCAGGGCGGGCGCAAGCACCCGCACCAGGAGTTCATCCAGATCGACACGACGAACGTGCTGTTCATCGTGGGCGGCGCCTTCGCCGGGCTCGACAAGGTCATCGAGCAGCGCATCGGCAAGAAGGCCGTCGGCTTCGGCGCGGTGCTGCACTCCAAGCACGAGGTCGACGCGGGCAACGTCTTCGGCGAGGTCATGCCGGAGGACCTCCTCAAGTACGGCATGATCCCCGAGTTCATCGGCCGCCTGCCGGTGCTCACGAGCGTGCACAACCTCGACCGCGAGGCGCTCATCCAGATCCTCACCGAGCCCAAGAACGCGCTCGTGCGGCAGTACCGCCGGCTGTTCGAGCTCGACGGCGTCGAGCTCGAGTTCACCCCCGAGGCCCTCGAGGCCATCGCCGACCAGGCCATCCTGCGGGGCACCGGTGCCCGCGGCCTGCGCGCGATCCTCGAGGAGGTGCTGCAGTCGGTGATGTACGACCTGCCCTCGCGCGGCGACGTCGCCACCTGCGTCATCACCCGCGAGGTCGTGCTCGAGCACGTCAACCCGACGCTCGTGCCGCGCGACGCGGCCGCCGGCCGCCGGGAGCGCCGCGAGAAGTCGGCCTAGCCGACCCGCACCCGCCGCGCGGTCCCTGCGGCGCGGGTGGTCACTGCACGCCGGGCGCACCCGCGCGCTGAGCCGGTGCAGTCATCACGGGCGCGCCGCTACGCCGGCGCGGGGCGGTAGCCGGCGAGCTGGGTCGCCTGCGCGACCAGCCGGCCGGTGCTGTCGTAGAGCAGGCAGTCCTCGTCGAGCCAGCCGTCGGCGATGACCCGGGCCTGCTGCACCGCGCGCACCCAGCCGGGCGCGGGCAGCGCCCGGACGTAGACCGTCATGGACACCGTCGGCACCCAGCCGCGCATGCCGAGCGCGAACGGCACGGGCGGCAGCCCGTCGGCCAGGCACAGCAGGAACAGCGGGTCGACCTCGCGGCCGGTCGCCGAGCGCAGCCAGCCCTGCACGAGCGCGCGCTCGCGCGGCTGGCCGTCCAGCCAGCCGGTGGTCGCCGGGTCGAGGCGCTGCTCGAGGTTCTCCACGATGCCGTTGCGCTCGCCCTCGAGGAGCGAGGCGCTGACGACGCACTCCTCGAGCGGCGGCAGCACGGGCGGCGGCGCGTCGTCGTACGCGACGGCGGGGTCGTCGGAGAGGCGGCCGGCGGTGACGACGGCGTCGAGGCAGGTGCGCCCCTCCTGCACGAGCGCGACGCGCGTGACCGCGGCCGACCGGCCGGTGCGCAGGCGCGTGCGGTGCACCTCGGCGGCGCCGACGCGCGGGGCGGCCAGGAAGTGCGCGGTGGTCGCGAGCGGGTGCGGGTGCGCCTCGGTGACGGCGTGGCCGGCGAGCAGCTCGAGCAGGAAGCCGCCGTGCAGGATGCCGGGGCCGTACGCCCAGGTGTCGTCGAGCGCGAGCGGGAGCACCTCGAGGGCCGGGTCGGTCACGGGAGGCGAGCCTAGGCAGCGGCCGGGGCGGGTCGGCCGTTCGGGGGGCGGGCGGCGTGCCGCGGCGCGCGCCGGGGGAGCCACGTGTGGACTGGCTCACAGCCGACGAGAGGGGCCCGACGTGCTGGGCATGCGCCACCGCCGGGCTGCCGCCCGCCGCCAGCGCGTCATCGTGCCCGACGACGTGCAGGCCGAGGCCGACGCGCTGCACGCGCTCGACCCCCTGCAGCCGGCCGACCCGCTCACCGACCCCGCGGTCGTCGCGCGGCAGGTGCAGCTCGACGCGGCGCGCGCCGCGCTGCTCGCGGCCCGCGACCGCGGCGAGGACCTCGACGAGCTGCTGGCCCTGAGCCGCGAGGTCGGCGCGGCCGAGCTGGCCCGCTGGGTCGCGGTCGAGCGGGCCGGCGGCGAGCTGCCGGTCGAGGTCGCCGACGAGCTCCAGCTGACGCGGCACGTGCACCGCCACCCGGTCCTGCTGCCGGACTAGCGCCGGGCCGGCGCCGCCCGCGCCCTCCCTAGGATGGCGCGGTGACACGCGTCCCGGACAAGGCGACCCTCGACGGCCTCGAGCTGCGCTGGGACGAGGTGTGGGAGCGCGACGGCACCTACCGCTTCGACCGCGGCGCCGAGCGCCCGCAGGTCTTCAGCGTCGACACGCCGCCGCCGACCGCGAGCGGCTCGCTGCACGTCGGCCACGTCTTCAGCTACACCCACACCGACCTCATCGCCCGCTTCCAGCGCATGCGCGGCAAGGTCGTCTTCTACCCCATGGGCTGGGACGACAACGGCCTGCCGACCGAGCGCCGCGTGCAGAACTACTACGGCGTGCGCTGTGACCCGAGCCAGCCGTACGACGCCGACTGGCAGCCGCCGGCCGACTCCGGCGCGCTGAAGAAGGACCACCGGCAGGTGCCGGTCAGCCGCCGCACCTTCGTCGAGCTGTGCCACGCGCTCACCGCCGAGGACGAGAAGGCGTTCGAGGCGGTGTTCCGCCGGCTCGGGCTGTCGGTCGACTGGCGGCACTCCTACGAGACGATCGGCGACCGGGCCCGCCGGGCGGCGCAGCGCGCCTTCCTGCGCAACCTCGCGCGCGGCGAGGCGTACAGCGTCGAGGCCCCGACGCTGTGGGACGTCGACTTCCAGACCGCGGTGGCGCAGGCCGAGCTCGAGGACCGCGAGCTGCCCGGCGCGTACCACCGCCTGGCCTTCCACGGCGCCGCCGGCGACGTGGTCGTGGAGACCACGCGGCCCGAGCTGCTGCCCGCGTGCGTGGCGCTGGTGGCGCACCCCGACGACGCGCGCTACCAGCCGCTGTTCGGCACGACCGTGCGCACGCCGCTGTTCGACGTCGAGGTGCCGGTGCGCGCCCACCCGCTCGCGCAGCCCGACAAGGGCTCGGGCATCGCGATGATCTGCACCTTCGGCGACACCACCGACGTCACCTGGTGGCGCGAGCTCGACCTGCCGGTGCGCACGGTGGTCGGCCGCGACGGCCGCTTCCTCGCCGAGGCGCCCGCGGGCGTGGCCGGGCCGTACGCCGAGCTCGCCGGCAAGACCGTGAAGCAGGCCCAGCGCCGCGTCGTGGAGCTGCTCGGCGAGAGCGGCGAGCTGCTCGGCGAGCCCCGCGCCATCACGCACCCCGTGAAGTTCTACGAGCGCGGCGACCGCCCGCTCGAGATCGTCAGCAGCCGGCAGTGGTACCTGCGCAACGGCGGCCGCGACGAGGCCGTGCGCGAGGAGCTGCTCGCGCGCGGGCGCGCCCTCGACTGGCACCCGGGCTTCATGCGCTCGCGCTACGAGAACTGGGTGGGCGGCCTCAACGGCGACTGGCTGATCAGCCGCCAGCGCTTCTTCGGCGTCGCGTTCCCGCTCTGGTACCGCCTCGACG